>NZ_QQWV01000049.1:0-27617 GCF_003951715.1 Sphingomonas sp. ABOLH
ATCGCCAGGGTCGCCGGCGACTGGCCCGCCACCCGCTGGGACGAGCTGATGCCGTGGAACTGGGTGCCCCAGACAGATCAGCCAACAGCCCAAGCCGCATAAACTGCGGTCCTCACGCCACGCTTACCCCATAGGCGCTGAATGCATCGCTCCAGCGCAGGCCGTTCCGGTTGACGAACACAATGCCGCTCAACACACGCCTGTCATCCACCCGAGGCTTGCCATTGCTTTTTGAGAAGAACGGCCGAAGCCGCTCGACCTGCTCATCCGTCAGCCAAAACAGGTCACCCATTCCGGTTTCGTTGCGGAGTCTGAATCAGATCGCAACGCTCACATCAATGGGTCCTGACTCGAGCGTCGCCCTCGGCTGGTAGTTCCGCCCTGTTTCAGGCGACCCGTTGCTGAAGACGGCGTCCGAAGGCCTCTGCTTGCCGCTCATATGCCTTCCGTGCCGTTGTCGGTAGAAGGAGATGGAGCAGTCCCCGCGCGCGAGACAGCCCCGCGTAGTGGAGCATGGCCCATCGGTCGTGCCCCACCTCCTCCATGTCGATGGCGATCACGACCTGCCGCTCGAGCCCCTTGAAGGAATGCATCGTAGTGAAGAGCAGCGCGCCGGCCTTCAGCGCCGCTTCGTCGACCGGCTCGGCGAGCTTTCGGCCCGCGATCTCACGGCGGCCGGCGAGCATCGAGTTCTCATGCCGCCGGGTCGAGAGGATCGCTATGTCGCGCGACGGCACGTCGCGCGCGATGAGCTCGCGGACGATCGCGTCCAGCCGCGCGACGCCGTCGTCTCCGCCGGCATGGTAGTGGACTTGGCACTGCGGGCCGTCCGGCGCCCCCGCGACCGCGAGGTCGATGCCGGACGTGATCGAGGCTTGTACCGCGACCTGCCGCGTGTTCCGGCAGTTCTCGAACAGGTCGTCGAACGCGGGTGCGCCCTCCGCGAGCCGCTGCTCAACAGCGTCCTGCGTCTCGACTCCGTAGATGTTCTGGAGCGGGTCGAGGAAGAAGTGCCATCGGCCGCGCCTTAGCCCGTCCTCGACTAAGAGGTCGATCACGTCGAGATGCTCGGGCGTGAGTAGATCTTGGGCCTCGTCCAGCACGACCACGTCCCAACGCTCGGTGGCGCGCTCGCACAGAGCCTCGGCCGCGATCTCGGGGAACCGGCGCGGGAAGAAATTGGGATGCTCCGCATTCTCCGCGTCTAGGCGGTCGAGCATGCCCGCGGCTCTAATTAGCTCGTGGTAAAGCGCGTGGACGTGGCGGACTTCCGGCTTCGGGCCGTCGGCCTCCGCCGCGAGCCCCTGCCGGACATGGCTGGCGAGCAGCTGGTTGAAGCACAGCATGAGGACGCGCTTGCCGCCGGCCGCGAGCTGGCGGGCACGCTCGAGCGCGATCACCGACTTCCCGGTGCCGGCCGGTCCGCGGACGACGGTCCGGGGATTGGCCGCGAGCCGGCGCGAGGCGCGGATCTGCTCGTTGGACAGGTAGAGCAGTCGCGCGTCGACGCCAGTCAGGTAGCCGCCCAAGCTGAGCGCCGTCTCAAGGTCCGGGCGAAGGATCTGGCGGGCGAGCCGAATCTCGTCCGGCCTGAGCCCGCGGTAGTTCCTGCCGTGCTTGTCGGCGCAGACCTCGTGCCAGTGCCTCTGCAGGGCCGAGATGTAGTGGCCTAGCGTGTCGCGGAACTGACGCTTGTCTAGCAGCACCTCCGGAACGATTTCGGCGCCGGTTTGCCTGAATTCGGTGTAGGGCATCACGACCCCGAAGCCGAACAGCGCGTCCTTGAAAGATCCGTTCGCCTCTTGGAGCCTCGACTTGACGGCGTTCATCGCTCCGGACGCCTGCGTCCAAGGGCTCTCGCGCTTGCTGTAGCTCCTGAAGTCGCCGGAGAAGGTCCAGACCCCATCCGAGCAGGACACCTTGCCGCCCTTCACCTCGAGCGCGAACACGCCAAGGGTGGAGAGCACGATCATGTCGGCTTCGCCCCAGATCTTGGTCTCGTGCCCCGGCAGGCCGAGCGAGTGCAGCACCACCCAATCATCCGGAAGCTCGCGCCCGAGCCGCTCGTAGACGAGCCGCTCGCTGTTGGGACACTTGTCGGGGACGTCGGGGATCAGGACTGCCATGAGGCCTCCGGAGCGATCGGGCCGAAGAAGCCCTCGAAGGTGCTCTCGGCGTCGCCCACCAGCACGGCGCGGTCGAGCTCGCGGTTGAAGCGCTCGCAGGCGGTCTCCGGCAGAAGTAGGCAGCAGTGGCATGCCGCACCGCTCACCCGGTCCCCTGATTGCTTTGGGTCTGTCTCTAGGCAGACAGGGTCGCTTCCGCACCACCCCGCGTTCGCGAGTGTCCGCAAGATGATCGGCTCGAGCAGCTCCGGCTCCGCGAGACGCACCAGTCCTCCGAGACTACCCTCGGAGTCGGGTGAGCCTGTGTATACGAGCACGCCGTTCATGATCCGGTTCGAGTCCGAGACGTAGAGGCGTTCCCGGAGCGCTGAAGCCGAGTAGCCGCATTCCACCGAGATCTGGCGGATCAAGGCGTGCGCGAACGAGTGAACGAGCAGTAGGCGCGCCGTGATGGTGTAGTCGCGCTCGTATCCCCGCTGCTCCGCGATCCGCCTGCTGCGTGCCTCCAAGATGTTTGCGCGCTCCACCGCACCGGGACTGGCGGCGATCCACTTGTCGACCGCTTCGGTCCGGAAGCGGAGAAATATGCCCTCGCCTCTGATCTCCGCGCCTGGCAGCCACGAGCGTGGAGTCTTGGAGAGCGGCGAGACCTTCCCTTGGGCGATGGCCTCGGCGACGCGCTCGGCGCTCACCGGGTGCGGTTCGATCCGCGAGAAGCCGGCGAGCGCGCGCACCTCCCGCAGTCTCGAGGCGGCCCCGATCAGATCGAACCAGTTCGCCAGAGCTGGAGGAGGAGTCAGTGCCTCGTTCTGGAATTGCGGGACGATGCCGCCCACGATGGGATCGTTCCTATCCTGCGACAGCGCGTCGTATTCCTGCTCGCGCGCAGCCCGTTCCGTGAGCGCCGGTCCGCCCTCCTCGATCGCCCGGACCCGCCTGTAGGCGGCGAGGAGCTGTGCGACCGGCACGCCGTAGGTCTGCGAGACGCCCGCGAGCACCGATGGCAGCGCGGCGTCGGGAACGCCGTCGAGGAACATCCTAGACTGCTCGATGAGTAGGTTCAGCGCCTCGGATGCCGGCGGGATCGAGAGCGCCGAACCGACGACGCCGAAGTGTATGTTGGACGCACCGCGCTGCAGGGCGCGGACCGGCTCGCGGCAGTCGGCCTGCCGGTCGTGCAGCCAAGGCCGGAAGCCGTCGCACCTCCAGCCGCCGAGCGCGTCGGCGCCGAAGGCGGAGCCGAGCGACTCCCGCGTCGGCCGCTCGGCCGTGCCGCAGCCCTCGCAGGTGACGTAGAGGTCGGCGAGCGAGGCAGACTGCCCATGCGACCCGAGCTTCAGGAGCGGTCGCTGGCAGACGCCCTCCTGCCGCCCCCTGTGCGCCCACCACTCCCACGGGAAGTCGCTGAGGTGGCCCTTTCTGCACGCGACGACGAACCTGACGGGACTGGTGTAAGTGGTGGCGTTCCCGTGCGCCGTGCAACGCAACCGCGCGCCGTCGTCGGCGAGCTCGAAGGGAGCGCCCTCCTTCCCGATTCGGTGGCACTTGGGACACTCGTGCCACTCTGGGAACCTGACTGCCGGCGCCGCGCTGCGCGCGCGCACCTGTGTGGTACCCGCGAGCTGCTCCTTCACGGGTCCCAGCCGGAAGTGGCTGACGCCGAGCATGGACTGGAGCCTCTCCTCGCCGATGCGCAGCGCCGGGAGCGAGTTCACCCGCTCCCAGTCCTCGAGCCCCATCGGCATGAACGATCCCTTTTCGAGATCGACGATCGCGCCGATCCCGAAGGTCGAGACGAGCTGTGAGCGCCGGACGCTGCCGATCGGCTCGATGGCGTCCGTGGCGGCCGGTGCGGGCGCGAAGCGGGGCCGTCTGGCCATCACATTCTCCTGGTCACGGTCTTGAGGGCGAAGGCGGTCGAGGGCTCCACCTCCCGCATGGAGTTCGGCGTGGTCCAAGCGAGGGCTCCGGGCTGGCTGCCCTCCTCGGCGGAGGTCATGAGGTGCGGCTTGGTTCGCCCGTAGGGCGCCGCCCTCTTCCAGTAGACTAGATCCGTGCCTGAGGCCTGCGCGTTCTGGCTGCGCGCCGCCCATTCGGCGACGATGGCGTTCACGTCATCGGCCGATTCGGCCGCCTCAATGCCCAGCGACGCGGATGCCGCCCGGGAGCGGATCGCGGCGATCAGCGGCCCGACGTCCGGAGCCTCCGGATCGAAGGCGGCTGCCGCGTCATCGTCGTCCATTCCGGCGCTCAGGTGTCTTACGGCGGCCGCGACTACCGCGTGTAGCGCTTTGTCACGTGCGCGCGGCGCCCACGGGGTGACGCTGGTCGCCTCCACGCTGCGGTAGAGCGCTCCGTGGTAGGAGAGGAAGTGCTCGAAGTGTGACACGTCGCGAGGACGACCAAAATTGTAGAGGGTCAGCACCAGCCCGTCGATGCCGCGCCCCACGCGGCTGCTGGCCTGGATGTACTCCGCCGTGGACTTTGGCTGGCCGTTCACAAGCATGAGCCCGAGCCGCGACACGTCCACGCCGACCGATATCATGTTGGAGGCGAGCACGGCGTCGCGGGGCTCGGGATCGAACGGGTCAGACCCGTCGGGCAGCGGATTGGCGAGCTCATTGAGGTAGGCCGGAAGATCGCGGGACGAGACTCGGCTGCTAAGCTCAATGGCGTCGGTTTCGAGGCGCCTCGGCCTAGACCCGAGCCTGCTGGCGAGGAAGGCGATCTGGCGTGGAATGTCATCCTGCAGGAGGACGTGCGCGCCGCCCAGCTCGCGAAGGCTGTTGAAGTACAGCACGCTTGTCCAGAAGGGATCGGCGAGCGGCGGCTTGGCCCCGTTCTCGACGAGATGCGCGATGCCTTGGAGCAGCGCGGCCGCAGCCGCCTGCAGGGCGAACTTGGGGCTTCGTCCCGCGGAGCACAGGCCTAGGTAGAGCCGGTCGGCACCCGTCTCGTCGCGCACTGCGAAGAACGAGTCGCCGGCCTCGAAGCCGGATGGCGGGAACTGCAGCACCGGCCGGTCGAACAGGGCCCGCACCTGACGCGACGCCTGCCCGATGGTCGCGGTCGATCCGATCACCTTCGGCCTGACGCCATCTTCCGTGCAGAGCAAGTCGACGACAGTCTCGTATAGACCCGCCATGGAACCGAGCGGGCCGGATATAAGATGCAGCTCGTCTTGGATGATGAGACCCGGCCTAGTGCCACCATCGAGTCCGAAGAGTGCACGCAGGTCGCGCCTCCTCGGAAGCTGCGCGAACTTGTCGATTGTGCCGATAAGAAGGCTCGGCGGAGCGTCGTAGATGAAGTCGTCGACCGTCATGACCGGCAGCGGTTCGCCTCTGCTCGCGCACCGGGCGTTGGCACAACGGATCTCGATGCCGGAATCGGAGGGCGCGCGCGAGTAGCAGCCGGCGTCCAGCCCGCTCCCGCAAACGGGGCAGTCGAGGAGCTGCCGCGGCGTGGACTTGGGCTTCTGGTAGTCGTGCTCGAGGTCAAGCGCGTTCATCGCATCGCCCGTGCGGTTCGGAGTGGCGTCGCCTCCGACGTAGAGCCCGAGGCTGATCGGCGCCTCGCCTAGGTCGGCGCGCTCGATCCGGATCGCGTCGCACGCGCAGATCAGTGCGGCGGCCCGCTGGAACTGCTGCACGGTGAGCAGCCTCAACGTGTAGCGCATCAGCACGTCGACGCCGCCCTCCTCGCGGCGGCGCTCGCTCGTGAGCCGGCGGTGCAGGATCTGGAAGGCGGTCAGCCCCAGATACGCCTCAGTCTTGCCGCCGCCGGTAGGGAACCACAGAAGGTCGACATGATCGCGATCCGGATCCGACCCGTCGACCAGCCCTGGAAGCACCATGAGGATGTAGGCCAGCTGGAACGGGCGCCAGGTCAGCGGACCGGCCCGGTCCGCTTTTGAGGCGAACCGGGACTGCCGGTCCATCGCCTCGTTGGAGAGCGTGAACGCGCGCCACGCGTGGCGGTCGGTCCGGAGCGTGGCGATGCCCGCCCTGATCCGGCGGAGCGCGTCGCGGCAGCGCTGGAGGTTGCGCTCGGCTGCGTCCCCCAGATCCCCTTCGAACGTCGTGACCCGGACTGCCAGCGTGCTGTCGATCCACGCCTCGTAGGTGGTGGCGAAGTCCTCCAGCGCCGCCAGAACCTCTTCACGCCCTTCCTCTCGTGAGAGCCACGAGGCGGAGAGCGCCTGCTCGTGCCGGCCGAGGAAATCCCGGAGCGACCCGTGGCCGGATGCGCTCATGCCCTTGACCAGCGCGGCGGGCATCCAGGCGGTCTCGAGACGTGCCACTCGGCGCTGCTCGGACGGCTCCCACTCGACGGCCACTCCGTGACCGGCGGCGTATTCGAGCACGTCGCGGTAAAGGAGGGTCGCTGAGAGCGCGTCCTCGTCCGCCCCGACCGTTGCGGGCGCGGGCCGTGGCCTGATCGCCCCGCCGCCGTCCGCCGCGAGCGCCTTCACCTCCAGTCCCGACTGGAGCAGGCAGAACTCGTCGCGCATTCGGTCTTCGGTCGGCTGCGCCCTGTTGATGAGGGTCAGTGTCAGCACCTGCCGGCCGTCGGTGATCCGCCGCCTGACGTGCAGACAGACGGAGGGATCGGAGACCGGCGCGCCGTCGGCTCCGGAGAACTGGTGGACCCGCCACGTCCCGGCCGCGCCGGGCGCGATCTCGAGCCGGTAGTCGAGCTGTCGCCTCAACCACATGCGTCTGGGTTTTCCGCCCTCCTTCAGCGGTTCGCGCTCAATAGCTACGTAGCGCGCGGTTCGCGCGGTCGAGACCAAGATGGTAGCCTGCTCGTCGGCGGCGAAGGTCAGGCCGAGCGAGCATGGCCTGACGGCCCGGTATCCGGGCACGCCGGCATCGGCCTCGCCGTCCATCTCCTGCGGCGCACCGTCGTCTTGGTCGTCCTCGATCGCACCAAGGATCTCGCCCTCCGGCCAGAGGATGCCGGTGAGATAGGTGTCGACGGGCGCGGAGGCGATCTCCTCGTCGTCGGCTAGCGGGCCGAGCAGGAGAGCGGTCGCGGTGGACACGAGGTCGCTGCGGACCGGTCGGTGGTCGAGGCGGGTCAATCCTTGTCCTTCCACGTTTGGAAATCGCCGGTGCCGAAGAGTCCGACGCCAAGCCACAGTCCGCTCGTGCGCTCCGGTTCGCCAAGCCGGTCAGTGTCGCCGGCGGAGACCGTGCCGACCGACGAAATCCTGAGGTTCAGGATCGTGGGCGGCAGCTTGTAGCCTTTCTTGTGCAGCACCTTCAGCAGATCCTTCGAGAGCTGGTTGGCGGTCCGGCCGAGCAGCCTGCCCGGCTTGTTGCCCTCCTGGAGATGGATGTGCCACTCGGCATGGTCGCCGGCCCGATGCTTGCAGAGCATGACCTTACGCCCCGGCAGGGTGGCGGCCTCAGTCAAGAGAAGTGCCTGCAGCGCCTCCACGCCTTCAGCTCCTCCTAGCAGTTCGGGATCCGCGAAGCCGAGCGGGTCGATGTCGCCGCGCAGCCCCATCTCCATGTTGATCCACCGCTTGCGCCAGCATGACAGCCGCCGGCGCCCGTCGGCGAAATCCCAATGGACAGGGACGCGGTAGATCTGACCCGCGGGTGCGCGTTCGAGCGTCCGTCCGGCCCGTGTCATGCCAACGTAAGCGACGCTGGCCCGCTCCCCCGGATCATCTTCCACGCCGTCGTCTCGCTTCTGGCGCTCTTTCGGCTCGAGCAGGGTGACGGCGTCGAACTCCATGCCCTTGGACTGGTGGACGGTCGTGACGATCACGCCGCCCTCGGCGACGGGCTGGTCGTCTGGGAAGGCGTCGGGCCACGTGAGGCGGTCGCGAAGCTGGGCCATGTCGATGGCGTTGGCGTCCTCGGCGGCCCCGCTCGCACGCGCGAGCCGCAGCCAAGCCACCTCCTCGACCGGCAATCCCAGCCGTGCGCAACCCTCCTTACCCCAAGCATCTGCGAGATGGGTGTGGATGCGGCCGAACTGCGATCGCGGTACCGAAGTGGACCGCGCCTTCCTGAGCAGCGCTCCGATCCACGCGGGCGGCAGCGCGGTGTGCCTGCCGGCGTGCAGCCGGACGGGGACCGCCGTGGCTTCAGTTTCTTGGCCGTAGAGTGCCTGCAGCACCCGTAGCGCCTCCCCGTTGGTCTGCGTCAGTATCGCGCGGCTGCCTCCCGTGGCGGCCTCCAGCAGGCCGCGCCCCAGCGGCTTCGCTGGCTCCGGCAGCGCCGAGATCGCGGCCAGCATTACCCGGAGCTTCTCCCGTTCGGGACGGTCGCCGAGTAGGACGGTTCTAAGGCTCGACGACGTTTGTGCGAGGGATGCCTCCGCCCGGTGGTTCCTGACCAGTGACCCATGCGTGAGCTCGCCGTCGTAGAGCCGGCCTACCTCGTCCCAATACTGTTTCGGCGTCGGGAAGGGGGTTCCATCCTCGCGTGCGCCGCTGGCGAAGCCGTAGATCGCCTGCGCCGGGTCACCGAGAATCGTGAATCCGCAGCCTTCTTGGCCCCGGGGCGCCAGAAGGGCGAGAAGCGCCAGGACGAGGTCGCCGCGAACACCGGGCAGGTCTTGGAACTCGTCCACGACGATGTGCCGCCGGTCGCCGATGAAGCGGCGCACGTCGTCCCGGCGATCGCCTCCCATGAGTTCGGTGAGCGCGGCAATGTTGTGGTCGTGTGGTCGGGTGATAAGCGTTTGGGGCGCTTCGCCAAGCAGGCGGAGCATCCTGAACGCCCAAGAGTCGAAGGTCCTGATCGATAGGTGGCGAAGCTCTTCGACGACGCGCGCGTCAGTTTCGCCGATCCTTCCGATGCGCTGGGTCAGTGTTCGCACCGCGCTGCGCGAGAAGCTCAGGACGAGAAGCTGCGAGGGCGAGAGCTCCCGTCTGACGAGCCCCGCGAGCCGCCGGGCCGCGATCTCCGTCTTGCCGGTACCCGGACCCGCGTCGACCAGCATCCGTGCTGAAGCCGAGGCTCCTGCGATGCAATTGCGGACCGCCGTGTCGTCCGGAGGAGCCTCCGGCTCGGGCCTGTTGACGCGCGGCTGCCGTGGTCCGTCCGCCTCGTTGTCGAGTGGAGTTCCATTGATCTCGATCCGGCCCTCGTGCAGGCGCCAGAGGTGACGACGATACATCACCGCAGGTCCGCCCTTGGCTTCCCGGAGCGGACGTTCCACCGTCTCTATGAGCTTGCCCGCCTTCTCGACGGCGACCTGCACAGTGCTCATGATCCCTCCCGTTCGCAGGCTAGCCGGCTGTAAGGGAAACGCAAGTGGCTGCCATCCGGTCGTGTAAGCCGGGAGGCGACGAGTGCCTGCTTGAGGCAGGGCGATCGCGACGTCGGGCAGTCCCCTTTCCCGACTTACTCACGCCCGCCGCCTGCCACGGCGGGCGCGCTTCCGGAAGCATAGATGCGCGTCGAATATAGTGGTGGATCCGCGGGCTCATGCCGCCGCCCGCTCCCGCCCGGCTTCGAAGAACTGCCTGCAAAAGTGGTAGGCCAGCCGGTCGCGGTAGGTGAGGATGTTGTCCTCTACGGTCGCCACTTCGCAGTGCGGCGTGCCTCCGTTCGCCGGCCCCCGCAGACCGCGCCCGACCATCTGCATGTATCGGACCGCACTGAATACCGGTCGCGAGATCAGGATCATGTCCGACTTGGGTGCATCGAAGCCCGTGGTGAGCACCGAGTGGTTGCAGAGGACTCTGAGCTCGCCCTCCCGGAAGCGTCGGATGAAGTGCTGACGGGCGAGGCGGTCCGTCTCCCCACTGACCGCCGCCGCCGGGCAGCCGGCGAGGTGGAGCCGCGCCGCTAGGTACTGGCCGTGGGCTACGGAATTGGCGAACAGGAGGATGGAGGAGGCTTGGCTGGCGAGCACGTGCTCGAAGATCAGGTCGTTGCGCTCCCTGTCGTGTCCGATCCGTTCGATAACGTGCTCCGGCAGCTCCCCATACTGGTCAAAGTGACGTCGCTCCGCCTCGCTCAGCTCGACGGGCCGGTCGTATCTGATCGGGCTGTAACGCATCTCCGCGAGCACGCCGCGCCGCCTTAGGGCGTCGTGCAGGCCCGCTTGGTCACGCGGCAGCCATCGTCGATCAAAGCGAGCGGCGAGACGTGCGGACTCGTCCTCGTCGCGACCACGCCACGGGGTAGCGCTCAGCCCTAGCACGGGCGGCTCCCGGTCCCGGGCGGTCTCGGTCCCAGTCTGCACGTCGAGCCAGCGCAGTAGCGAGCTGTAGCTTGGCGCGATAGCGTGGTGACACTCGTCGATCACGACGACCCCGGGGCGGCTTAGCCATTCTAGACCGCGCACGTCGAACCGCAGGTTCAGCGTCTGAATGCTCGCCACGACGACGACCGGCTCGTCCGCGGCCGGAGGGCGTGGGTCCGGCTGGCCGGCCCAGAGCCTCGCGACCCTGAGATCTTGCCCCTCCCGGCCGAGGTTGGACCAGAGCTGCCGGAAGCACTGCACGGCCTGCTCGCACAGCTCGTCCGTCTGCGCGACCCACAGCGCGCTCCGCTCGCCCTCGCCGTTGAGGACGAGCCTCACGACGGCTTCCGCAGCCACCCTCGTCTTGCCGCCCCCGGTAGGCAGGCTTACGACCGCGCGCCGTCTTCCCCGTCCGCTCTCAATGAGCTCGCGAAGTGAGGCGAGGATGTCGTGCTGGTAGTCGTGCAGGTTCGGCAGAGGAGCAGGGCCTGAGACCAGCAGCTCGGGATCGCGCCTCACGCTGACGCTACTCCCGTACTCAGCGGGGAACCCCAGTTCCGTCGCGAACTCCCGCGCCCTCTCGCCGCCCCAGCGCTCGGGAGGCTGCAGGCCCGACGAGGCGAGCGCCGCTTGGAGTCTGGAGAGGATGGCCGGTCCGTTGATCGCGATGGCGAGTTCGGCGATCGTCACCGCCTCCGCCTTGCCGCACAGCGCGCGCACGGCCGGCTGCGGAAGGGTGGCGAGGAGGACGGCGGGATCGCCGCCGACTGCCCGCAGCAGTCGCAGCGGCAGGTTGGGCTCCGAGCGCACGTTCGCACGTGCTTCGGCCGCGCGGGCGCTGCTAAGCAAGGCCATGGCCTCGGCAGGATCGGTCGGGAGCAGCCCGAAGCCGTGGAGCGCTTGAACGAGCGCCTTGACGCCGTCCGCCCAAGACAGTGCGCTCATCCGGTCGCGGTCGAGAAGCACCACGCCGGTCGCGTCGCGGGCGACCGGAGGCTCCCGGTCCTGGTAGCCGCTGCGCTCCGACAGTCCGAAGACCCACATCGCATCGGGCGGGGTGACCGAGGCGAACAGTGGCGACAGCTCGGGGAATAGGCCGGTAAGAGGACCCGGCCTGTCCAGCGTGTCGTCGTAGGAGGTCTCGGTGTGTTCGGCGAGCAGCCGGGCGCCGGCGTCGATCCATAAGTCCGCTGCGGCGGGTGACAGGGTGATGAGGCGTCCGTCCTCACTTGCGCTGGCGGCTTGGTCTCTGTCGACGCTGACGAACACCTGATCGATCGGTAGTGGTCCGTCGCGGGTCGGCACGACCGGAGGCACAGCCCCGTCGCGGACTGCCCCCTCCCAAACGGGGCACAGCCTGTCGAACCGGTCCCTGACCTGCGCGGCGGCGGAGAACACCGCCGACCAGGCTCCGGCCACCTCCGTCGGATCGGCCGACTTCCCGCGACCGAGGGGATCGAGTTCGGTCGGCTCGGCCATCGCGCGACGGAAGGCGGTGACGGCCGCTCCGTCGCATAGCCCTGCGGCGTCCAGCACCAGTGCCGTCTCCTCCGGCGCCGCCCTCAGCGCGACGATGCTGTCGCCGATTCGCACCCGTCCATGCTCCGCAAGGATCGCGAGGAACGGATGCGGCGCGGTGAACTCTTCGTAATTCTCGCGACGGGTGAGATGACCGAAGGTCACCGCATCGAACAAATTACCGTCACCGTCGCCTCCGATGGCGGTCGTCTGCCGTCTTAGCGCCGCGATGCACTGGCTCCCCAGATCCGCCGCGAGCCCCGCGGGTGCGAAGGGCAGGATCTTCCAGCCGTGCGGCATGTCGATGATGCTCGCTTGAAGGACCCCCGTCTTGCCCCAGCGCGGACTGCCCTTCATCCTCGGCCAGCCGAGCGAGCGGAGGTTGCTGAAGTAGCCCTCGACCAAGCGCCCCGCACGCCCGGTGAGTTCGATGCCGAACCGGACGCCGGGCGGCGGCAGGCGTGCGAGCAGCCACGCCGGCAGCCGTGACGCGTGCGGTGCATGGAAGTCGCGGTCGAGCGCCAGCTCGTTGGGCACGTCGTCCGCCTCATCAACGGAGGGGACGACGAGCTCGTCGCGGGGCCTGAACGCGCCCGTCCTGTCACGGAACCTAAGGTCGTTTGCGTTCACGTTCGCCAAGAAGGCGGACGCCGCCTCTGGAGGAGCATCCGCGAGGTTCGCCCAGAACGGGACCCAGTTGTCGCCGCCCGACGCCTTTGCGGCGGCCAAGGCGCCGGCGAGCACGTCGCCCCAGACATCCTCCGCCATCTCCCGCACTCCGAGGATGCGCGTGAGCACGTCCTTGGATCTCTCGTCTGCGACGACGGCCGGGGCGACGGGCTCGAGGCCGGCCGGCGCGCTGCCGGACGTGATGATTGTCAGCGCGGCCGGCGCCAGACGCCCGCCGGCGGTGGGGATGATCGCCGCGGCGCGCAGATCCTGCGGGGCGAGAAGCTTGCGCTCCGCCGCGTCGCCGACGAGCGAGAGCAGCGCTGTCGCGGTGGTCGGGTCGATGCTCGCGGCGCGTTCCAGCCAACGAGGCGCGGTGACGATCCCCAAGGCTTCGGGCCTGCCCGAAAGGGACCTGTTGCGCCGGCCGGTCGCCTCCTGCGCGAGCGCGGTGAGCCGCGCCCCGCGGCTCCGGCCCGCTTGGCAGGTCGGGTGCACGAACGGTCCCGTGCGCATCTCGCCCGCGATGCCATGCCAGCGCCGCAGCAGCTCGGCGTCCTGTGTCGGATGCCGCAGCAGCTCGGCTGCGCGCCGGAGACTGCCAGTCCCGTCCGCCACAATTGGGCGGTCAGCGAGCAGGTCCCAAAGCGGCTTCACGAGCGAGGCCGCGATCTCGTCCTGCCGCTCGAGCTGTCTCGGAAGCGCGCCGATCGGGATGCCCGGGTCCTCAGTCGTCGCGAGGTAGCCCATGTGGTCGGCCATCAGCTTCGCGGCTTCCTGCATGAGGGCCTCGTTCCACGCCCCCTTGATGACGCCCGTGCGGTCGCTGTTCAGCTTCCAGGGCGCGTTAAGGATGCCTTCGGCGAGCGTCTGGCTCTGCGTGGGGAAGAAGGCCCAGAACTGTCCGGCCGCCTCACGCCCGCCGACCGGCACGGCCCATGCGAGGGGCACCTCGTCGCGGGCCTGCAGATGGAGGGCGTCAGCGATCGCAGCGGCATCCGTGATCCGAACCCGCCGTTGGAACACGCGCCAGCGGGTCTCGCTCTGTTCGTCGCCGACGACTAGGAGGTCGCCATCGTGCCTGCGCGTGATGATGCGCAGCGGACCCCCGTCCACGTTGAGCACGAGTTCCACGTCGGCGTCGAGGAAGAGGAGAAACTCCGCGGGAAAGGAGACCATCTCGCTGACGAGCCGCTCGCGGACGGCGGGGTCCGCCACCTCGGCGGTGACCACCGTCGTCGCCCAGTCGAGGTCTCCGTCGGGTCGAAGCGGCCCGCTCGGATCGGCGGGATCCACGGCCACCGCGAGGCGCATGCCGGGTGCGCGGGCGCCCGTCTCAAGTCCGAGCCGCTGCCTGATCGTAGTGCGGCACCATTCGGGGTCGAATCGCAGGCCGACGGAGCGGCTGACGATCTCGACTGCCCCGCCGAGTTTCAGGAGCGACTTGAAGCCAATGCCGAACCGGCCGATCTGACCGGCGCGCTTGGACGAGCTCCTCGCGTTCAGCAGGGCGACGATGCCGCCCTCGTCCAGCGCAGCGCCGGTGTTCGCCGCGACGATGCGGTCGCGCTCGAGCGTAATCTGGATGCGCCCGCTCGAGTCCCCGGCCTCTCCGATCGCGTCGGCGGCGTTCTGGACGAGTTCGAAGAGCTGCCTCCAAGCGTACCCGCCGGAAAGCACTTCCACCTCGGTCTCGTAGTGCTCGTTGACGTCGCGCGGCTGTGCCTCGTAGGCCCGCATGCGGCGTTCGCACTCCTCGACGATGAAGGGTGCGAGTCTATCATAGCCGCCGCTAGTCGCGGCGGGGTTCACAATTGCCATTCTGCCCCTGTCCCCCCTTCGTGCGCCGTCGAATGTGACCGATGTAGGCAGGCTTGTTAAGCCGTCATGGACACTCGATCGAAAGTCGATCAACCGAGCTGTGCCGGCGATCGGACGTCGGCCCGTTCAGGCTCATGCGGTCGCGCTGACGGACGGCCGTGTGATATTTTGGTGGTGATCCTACCGTCTTCATCGCGCAGCTCATCGAATGGTCGATACAGTTCGAGCGGCCAACGGGTTCCACTTGATGCGAGTCGAGTGAACCAGCCGTTTCCGAACGGTTGTCCGAAGCTGAGGGGCTGAAAAGTCAGCATGAACGTCCGGAACTGGGTCATTGGATTACGCGAAGCCGTCCGGCAGCATTCGACCACATCCTGACGCTCCGATCAGCACCCCCAATGTCTTCTTCTGACATAACTTGCCGAAGGCCGGGTAACGATCCGATGCCGGTGCGAAGAAATCTTGGCGAACGCACAAGATCAACTCCGCTTGCGGCTTGCAGCACCAACATCAAAGAGCATCATGGCACTGTTCGGAATCGACGGCGCCGCTATAGGAAGAAGATGTTCGGGGAGCATTACGATCTCAGTCGCCGGTTTCGTCCGGCTACCAAGGAAGGGGACGAGGACCGGCCGTTCCGGGGGCTGCTCGGCGAGGACCTGAAAGGCATGCCGGCGTGGCCCGAACTGCTGGAGAAGCGCCGCACCATCGTTCTGGCCGAGGCGGGCAGCGGCAAGTCCAGCGAATTCGACTATCAATGTTCTGCGCTGCGCCAGGCGAACAAGTTTGCGTTCAAGGTGACTGTGCGCGACGTCGCGGACGCCGGCCTCGAGGCGTCGCTCGTTCCGGCCGACCGCGCTCGATTTGCGCAATGGCGGGCAGACCCGGACGCGCCTTGTTGGCTGTTCGTGGACTCGGTCGACGAAGCCAAGGACCAAGGACATCATTTCGACGCCGCCTGTCGGAAGCTGGCCGATGCAATCGCCGGGCTGGAGGAGCGCGTTCATCTCTACATCTCGAGCCGTTATACCGATTGGGATAAGACGGCTGATCGCATCTCGGTCGAGAAATGGCTCTCGCTCCCCGAGCCGCCCCCTCCGCCGACCGATGTCGCGGACGAGGTTCGCGCGACACTGCAGAACCGGGACGAAAGTCCGCCAAGAGTGCGCGAAGAGATCAGTGTCCTGGTCATGGAGCCGCTCAGCCGCTGGCAGGTCGAGCGCTTCGCGCGTGCCTCGGGCATCGAGGCGATCGATGCTCTCCTGGCTGCCGTCGATCATGGCAGCCTCTGGGAATTCGCGGCGCGGCCGATGGACCTAGGTTGGATGGTGGAGTTCTGGCGCGATCATAAGCGGCTCGGCTCGCTTCGGGAGATGATCGAGGCCAGCCTAAAGGCGAGACTGCTCGATCCCGATCCGCTTCGCCGCAAGCGCGATCCGCTCGACCTCGCCAAGGGCGCTCACGCCATCGACCGGATTGGAGCAGCATTTTTGCTGTGCGGGCGCGATTCCGTGCGGGTCCCTGCCGCCGGCCTGGACCTGTCGCCTCCCGAGCGCTCGATGCCGATCGAGGAGATCCTGCCGGACTGGCCCGACGGCGAACGGCTTCTGCTGCTGGGGCGCCCGGTCTTTGATCCGGCGACGCTAGGCCGGGCGCGGCTGCACAACGACAATGAGGCGACGCTGCGATGCTATTTGCTGGCGCGCTGGCTGGGATGGCTTCTCGCTGAGGGGTGTCCCGTGGCGGTGGTGCGCGATCTCCTGTTCGCCGATACCTATGGCTATCGGCTGGTTCGGCCGGAGATGGTCGAGGTGTCGGCATGGCTGGCCGGCAAGAATGATGCGATCGCCGCCTCACTCATCGCTCGGTCGCCCTATAATCTTCTGCGCTATGGTGATCCGGGATCGTTGCCGATACCGGTGCGGGTCAAAGCATTTGCGGCGGCGCTCGCGCAGGTCGAGACGATCGATCCGCAGAAGCTCTGGTTCGGCGAGCAGGGGCTTCGCCGGTTCGCCGATCCCGGTCTCGACGACCATATCCCGGGTTGGTGGGAGATTGCCAAAGGCGATGAGGAAGCGCGGCACCTTCTGCTGCGCCTCGTCGATTTCGGCGGCCAGAAAGGCGGTCTTCCCGTGGTGCGCCAAGTTGCCTACGACCGCAGCACCGACGAGATCACGCAGCTGCTCGCGGGCCGGGCTCTTCTGAAGCTCGGCGAGAAGGCAGATCGCACCGCCTATGCACGGCACGTTGTGGAGCATGGGTCCGATCTCTCACGCTCGATCATTCTCCAGGCCCTGGACGCGCTGTTCCCGGAGGAGATCGATGTTGAGGCATTCTTCGCGTTGATCGACAATGCCGGGGTCACGGGCGAGGACGACATTGCGACCATACTGCCGCTGGGCAGTGAGCTGCCGGCGGGCTTGACGCGCCGGGAAGACTTGCACCGTTTCCTGACGGAAGTCGTCGCTCGGTCCGGCGATTTCAGCGGCGACACGGTCGACGACGACAAGCCGTTTCGCGAGGCCTTCTCGCAGATGGCAGCCAGCGCGGCGCTTCATCTCCTCGACTATCATCCGTCGGACATCCCAGATGTCGTCACGGATCTCTTCCTACTGCTGCACGAATCGCACCGTCGGATCGGGTCCGAGGCAAGCTTCAAGGCGCTGGGCGAGGCATTTGGTGCATCGCCGGGGCGGCGCCGCACGTCGCTCTGGCGGTCGATCGTGCGGCTACGCACGCATCCCTATGCGCGTGACGATGGCGAGCTCAACATCTGGTTCGTCCAGCATCTCGGATGGCCGGTGCTGCTGAGTCTCGCCGACATCGACTGGCTCCTCCTCGATATGCGCGAGCGAACCGACCGGCAGGATCGGCTGACGGCGCTCCGCGCGGCGCATACGCTCTGGCGGGATTTCGGGGGCACCGACAGAGACATGCAGCGCATCGTCGACGCCGTCGCCGACGATGCGGAGCTCTCAGCCCAGCTTGCGGCCTGGCGGTCGCCGCCGCCTGAGACGCCCGAGATGGTCGAGCGAATGGCTGGGTTCGAAGCGGCGCGGAAGCGCAATGAACACCAAGCTGAAGCGCGCGATCAGAGCTGGGTCAAGCTCATCAACAAGCTCCGTGACGATCCGAACTTCTTCGACAGCTTGTCGCCTCAGACCGACGAGACCGTAGACTCGCGCCTCTATCATCTCTGGCAGTTCCTCTCCTGGCGGACCCAGTCCCGCTCGCGCTACTCGATCGACAGCCTCGATGTGGTCGAGCCGGTGTTCGGGCCGGAGATGACAAGACGCTTCGGCGAGGCTTTGATGGCGTTCGCCTATAAGCGCACTCCGGTCGGAACCGTCGAAGAGGCCGCCCAGCGCCGCACGGTCACGAGCTTCGACATCATGGCATTGACCGGCATGTCGCTGGCGGCAGCCACGGTCCCGAACTGGGCGGAGCAGCTCGATCCAGCCTGCGCCGCGCAGGCGGCGCGGCTGGCCGTGATCGAGCTCAACGGCTTTCCTGACTATCTCGTACCGCTCAGCCAGGCGCATCCCGAGGCCGTGCGCTCGGTATTGTGGCGGGCGTCTCGCGCGCAGCTCGACCGGGTCAATGAGGTGGACCACGGGATGCTCGACCGGCTGGAATATGCCGATGGCGTGCTTGCCCGGCTGCTGGTTCCGGACCTGATCGATTATCTGCGCGACCATGACGATCTGGCAGCCGTGGCGCTCGAGAAGATCGTCTCGGTGCTGATCCAAGCGCAGCCTTTCCTGTCCGAGGGATTGGCGGAGCTGGCCGAAGCGCGCGCGACGGCGGCGACCGACCCCGTGGTCGCAGCCTATTATCTGCTGCTTCTCTTCGCGCTGGAGGGCGATTGTGCCGTCGACCGGCTGCGCGAGAAAATGAGCATGCTCGACGGTCAGGACCAGACCGCCTTGTGCTGCACTTTGTTGCCGCGGCTGTTCGGTGGCCGGTTCAATCGCACCGTAGCACCGCCACTGCCTCTTTCCGCCGAGCGGCTCGAGCAATTGCTCATCATTGCGTTCGAGGGTGTCCGGCCCGCGGACGACATCGTGCGCGCGAACGGCAAGGTCTATTCCCCGGGATTGCGCGATGAGGCGCAGGACGCGCGGCATATGATCTTCGACAGGCTACTGAAGACGCCCGGCGAAGCCACACAGGCCGCGATCCGGCGCATGGCGGAGATCCCCGATTTTCCGATCGAGCCCAAGCATCTGCGCATCCATGCCGAGCGACATACCGAGGTGAATTCGGTGCTAGCCGCCTGGCTGCCGTCCGACGTGATCGTATTCGAGCAGAGTTTCGATCGTGCGCCGCGCACGACGGAAGATCTGCAACTGATAGCGCGGCGCAGGCTTGAGGCAATCGAGCATGATCTTCTTCACGGCAAGTTCGCGCAGGGCGATACGTTGCAGGGACTGGCCGACGAGAATGCGGTTCAACGATGGGTCGCGACCCAACTCGATGAGCGGCGCAAGGAAGCCTATACCATACAGCGCGAGACCCATTTCGCGGATGAAAAGGAACCCGACATCACGCTAACGAGCCGACATGGCGGTGTCGACCTGCCGATCGAGATCAAGGTGGCGGATGGCCTTTCGGTCAAGCAGTTGGAAGCGGCGCTCGAAGTTCAACTTTGCGGTCAGTATCTGCGCCATGAGACGGCGCGTCGCGGCATCCTGCTCCTCGTCCTCCAGCAGCCGCGCCCGGGCGGCTGGGAAATCGCACCGGGCGACCCACTCGTCCCCTTCTCCGTCGTCATGGACCACCTTCATGCGCGCGCACGGGCAATGCGCGAAAGCGCCGCGACCGGTCCGCAACCGATTGTGTGCGCGATCGACGTCTCCGGGGTGGTCCCGCTCAAGGACAAGCGCACGGCCGCGCGAGCCAAACGCAAGTCGAACACAGCGAAGACCAGAACATCGATCAAGGCACGGTCCAAACGATGCACGTAAGCGGCCCGCCAGGAAAGCGACCCATCCCGGTTGTTTGCCAGATCCGCGTCACAGTTCGACATCTGCGAGGCCTCTGTAGGCGTGGCGGAACCGTGCTGGCAGGTGACCGCGTCTAGCGCGCGTCTCCGGGGCCAGCGTCTGGTGGCTCATGCGTGTGGCTCAGGCGTGCCGTCATCTGGCGGCGGGACCGGCCCCCTGGCTGGCCGGCTGACATGTGGCAGCAGGTCGCGCCAGACTTGCGGCGGTACTGGCAGGCGATATGCGCGGCATGCGGTCAGCACGATCGGCCAATGGCCGAGCTTCACCGCCGTGAGCTGGTCATAATGTTTGTTGGTCTTCGCTTCGGCGAGAATGAAATCGAGCGCGTCTCGCGTGCCTTCGGTAACTGGAATGCCGGCTAGCGACGCCCCGTGGCTGTCGCGGTTGAGATAAAGATTGTCCTCGCTATCCGCGTCGGGAAACCAAGTCTGGAACGTGCAATGTGCAAGGCCGTCTTCGCTGAACTTTGCGATCTCGTCGAATAGCGCCTGCTCGCCTCTGGCCGCCGCCCACAGCGCTAGCAACGGATAGAGAATGCTGCCCTCGGTCGAGGCGGTGCGATACTCGTCACTGTGCTCGGACGGATGATCAACCAGATCCCAGTAGGAGCGGCTGGTGATCGGGTAACGGCCATGCGCTTTGAACGCGAACATCGAGTGCTTGGCAAGTTCATCGGCCCATTGATCAATCGCGCCATGCGCGCCGGGACGGCAGGCGAGCAAGGTGAAAGCGATACCAATGTCGATCGCCTGCCAGTCACCGATCGGCGAGAGAAGCGCGCGATTGTTGCTGACTATCGCCATCATGGCCTCGATCAGCCGGTCGATCTGATTGACGGTCGCCCGGGTGGTGTCGCTGACGAGGGCCGGGAGCGTGTTGAGATAGTCGTTGGTCAGAACAACGGGGCCGCTTGCCGGCGACAATTGCCAGACCAGCCACAGCCCGCGCAGCGCAAGCCGGCCGACGAGATCGAACAGCTTTAGGTTGATGTCGAGTGCGGCGTGGCTTTCGACCGCGGTTGAGATCGCGTGACGGATCTCGGCCGCCGGTAGGATCTTGTCCTCGAACAGCGCACGCCAGATCGTGAAATGGAGCTCAGCCAGTTCGTTGAGCACGAGGCTGGCGGCCTCGCCGGATCTCGAGGTCCTAGCAATGTCAGTTTTCAGCAGCTGCCACACCTCGAGCAAGGCTAGCTCGCTGGCCCGGTAGGGCGCCTCGACATTGTCGGCCTCGCGCGCCCAGACGAACATGATCCATAGACAAATGTTGATCAGCCGTGCCTGACTGAGCCGGGCTGCGGGCGTTGTGGCGGGCTGGTCGGCAATTGCGCGCAAAAGCGTCTGGAAGTGGTCGAGCGCGATGTCGGGTTCTTCGACCATCGCCACGGCCTTGCGCAAATGACTGCGCTGCTGTGCTGGGAGGAGCTCTTCGCGCAATATGCCATTGATAATGACCTTTGCCAGCCGATCGCCGTTCCACTCCTCGAAGGTGATCTTGGGCGTGGTGTTGCGGGTCATATAACCCGTAACTTCAGCGCGGACCTGCTCGTCGATCGCACCGCCGAAGGTTAGGCAGATCGCGATAGGGAGGCTCGCATATTCCGGCGGGATGCGGCTCGCGATATAATGATCGAGGATCTCGTCGAGTGACGGCCTAAGACTTTGTGGACTCGCCGTATTCCATTCGTTGCGGTCGAGGTCGCCCGACTTGACCGAGAACAGATGCACGCGCCGGATGCCATCCTGGCCGGAGCCGACCGCGGCGACATCGACGCCATATTGGCGCGTGCCACGCGCCGGCCGCGAATAGACCGTGAAGCCCAGTTCGGTCAGTAGGTCGGGTAGAACCGCGTCGAGTTCGTCGCGCTCCTTCAGCGACGCCAGATATTCCCGAATGACGAGTTTCATGGCGCGGTTCTCATCGCGCGAAACACGCGCAGCATATAGTCGAGGTCGAACGGCTCGAGGATGTTGAGGCGTGGCGATTCGATGCTGTGGCTGAAGCTGTGCATCTTAATCTCGCTGCGCTGCTGCTTGCCGCCCATTCCCTTGAAATAGCTGATCGAGCGCGTGCCGTAGAGCAGCACCTGCCGCGTTGCGAGCGACGCGAGGATCGAGGTTTTCTCCGATGCCTTATAGGCTTGGCGCATCGACTCATGCTGGCGGTGGTTCTCGATCAGCCGTTCGCGCTCGGATGGGCGCAGTTCCTTGATCCGGCCAGGCTTGCGCAGCCCCTCGATATAAGTCTCGAGCCGCGTGACGAGATCGTTGAGGATGGCTTGTGATGAATGACCCGGAGCCTTGGCCTGTTCGGCGATCCAGTCGCCAACCGACCCCGAGAAGTTAATCAGCAGCGGATCGAACAGCAGTTCGGCGATCGTGCGCTGCGCAGCGTCGCCGGCGCCGTTGAGCAGGCCGACCACCAGCGACGCGGCAGTGACCGGATGGACGAACAGCCAGCCGATCGCTCGGTGGGCAAGCAGCAGCCGCTCGGGGTCGTCGAGGCTGGCGGCTGCGGAGCGAGGATCGAGGATAAGCGGCGTATCGCCATGATGGTCGCCGACCAGCGCCATGGTAGCGCGGCCAAGATTGGGGTCGCACGCTAGCAGCCAGATGATGATGGTTTGAGCGAGTTCGTCGGGCGGTAACTGCAGCAGATGATAGTTGAGGCTGCCGAGCGGCTCGAGGGAGGTCAGCTCCTCATGCTGTGAGAGCAACGGCGTGATCAGCGCCAGCGCTTCGTTGAGGCGGTTCTTGTCGGCGAGCTTGCCCGCCGCCGCGCCAATGTGGCGGATTATGCCGCGATTGCCGATCGGAACACGGTGCATGATCGCGGTCAGAGGCTTTACGATTGCCGGCGGTAGCTCGTCGGCATGGAACATCAGTTCGAGCGACAGCTGGTGGATCGCATGGTCTCCGGTGCGTTCGATATTGGCGTCGATCAGCGCCGCGGCCTTTGTGTGGGTGTCGGGATGAGCTTTGGCGATTTTACAGATTGCCGCGAGGATATGACCGAGGCTGTTGTCGTCGGCGCTCGCTGCATGGGCGGCGAGCGCGTCGGTAGCGCGGGTACGGCGGTCGGGATCAGTAAGATCGAACGTGCCGATCGCCTTGGCCGCGGCCGACTGCGCCGGACCTGCATTGCGGCCGACATAGAGGATCGCGCGGTCGAGCGCCGCATCGGGCTCCGTCTTGGCCAGCGCCTGCAACGCCAAGAAGACATAGGCGCTGTCGTCACCATCCTCGGGGTTGATTGTCTCGAACGTGTCGCGAGCGCGGCTGCCCTGTTCGGCCCAGGTCCGATAGCCGCCATTGGCCATGCCCGAGGCGAGATCTTCGCCGGCGCGCGTCGACAGGGCTTTGACGGCGGCGAGCATGTCCGGGACGCTGGCGTCGAGCGCCGGGATCAGATCGCTATAGACGTGCATCACCGTGAAGAAGTCGTGCTGGTTGATCGGTGATGTCGCGATCTGCCGCGCAGGTTCCAGCACATCGATCGTGCCGTCGTTGTGGAGTTTGGCTAGGGCCGCGCGGAAAGCCTTGCCGAGCTCGTCAGTGCGGTGACGGCTTAGCCGTTCGACGAACATCTCGGGCAGCGCGCCCGCATTCGCTGCTGCGATGATATCGTCCCGGTCGCTCAATCGTCCCCCAATCGGCGGACGCTTAGGTCGGTCCGCGGTCCTTATATCCAGTATCTAGCAGTGCTCAAGCCATCGCGAATGTCTAGGTTTGGTAAAAGCTGTCGTTGAACACGCTGGAACAGAATGGCAGGAAAGTCCCAAATCTCGCCATATTAGCATCGGCAACATCTAGGCCTTCGAACCCGATTCAGAACATTAATGAATGGCAGGAGCCGGGGAGCGAAGATGACGGCCTGAAAGGCCGAGTTTGGGTCTTTCTGATCAGGTATCTACCTGCTGCCGGATCCCTCGACCTCACACATCGGCCCATCTCGGAGACCCTTTACCAGCGGGAACAATGTTTCAGGATCTCCGCCTCGTCATGGTGGCAAACGGACCATTGCAGCGTCGAACAGGGCGGAGCTGACCATCTCATTCAGCCAAGTGCCGGTGAGCGACAGAGGCTGGGTGTCAAACCAGCAGCGATTGATCACAGCGAATTGCCGCACGAAGGGCAGAATGGCTGCGTCGGCAAGGCCCATGGCATCACCGCAAGGACAGCGGTTAGCGGACAGGCGCTCCTCAAGCGGGCGCGACAGCTTAAGACATGCGGCGCGGTGTGGTGCCGGTTCGCTGTCGTGACGGTCAGGGCATTTTGCACAGTCAAGGTTATGCTTAAACGAGACATCATCGGCGGCGATCAGATCACCGTCGGTACGGTCCAGCCAGCCTGCCTGCCGGATCATGGCGTGCAAGCACTTTGCGCATGATGTCGAGGCTCTGGTCGAGCACGCTCCCATCGGACAGCACCGGCACGGTCGCCTTCGGCGACACAGCGAGCAGCTCGGCGGGCTTCGCGGAGAGTCTGATCTCGCGGATGATGCAAGCCGTGCCGCTCGCCAGCAGGGCAAGCCGCGCGCGAATCGCATAGGGACAACGCCGGAACGAATAGAGCAGGGGAAGGCTGTTCGCACTTGTGGCGGTATCCCCACCCCTCATGCCCATCCCGTCATGCGCCGCCCGCGCAGCTCTTCGTGAAAGAACTCGTCAAACCCGATCACATTGGCGTGGCGGACATACTCGGTGCTGCGTGACTCGCGCAGTGTCTCGGGCACTACCAGCACGATCCCGAGCGAGGCCATGTCCTCGATCGCATTGGCAGCGATCGACTCGTCGACGGTGGCCAAGAACAGGTCGCCGCCGGCCATCTCGCGCTGAACCTGCTTCCAGCGCTCGCGCAGCGTCGTCTTGGCACTCAGGATGAGGCCGTTGGTGGCACCGGGTGCCGGTGTGGTGAAGCGCACAAGCGAGGGAAGAATGAAGTCCGGGCGCTTCCTTGCGTCCATCACCACCTGCTTCTCGAACGGCACGGCGCCGGCGGCGAGCATTGCCTCGATCTGGTGCTCGAACGAATAGCCCGCACGCGACTTGCGCTGCTGGCTGGCCGACAGCATCAGCCGGTCGACCTCGCCGATATTGTCGATGACGCTGCGGATGATGCCGGCGGCGGTGACGTCGGACGGGGTGTCGCCAAGGATCGTGCGCACCAGCATGATCGCGCGCTCGCGGCGCTGGAACTCGCGGAACAGCTCCCACTCGATCGTGCGGCTGATCTCGCGCACCGCGTCGCCGGGGCGCTCAATCGCCCACGGATCGAGCGTGGTAAGGCCATGGTCGGCAAGATACCTGTCGCGTGCCATGCGGGCGAGCACGACAGTGGAAGGCAGGGCGGCATTGCCGTCGGCAAAGGCGGCGATCTCGCCTGCCAGCCATGCCTCAATCGCGCGACCTGCAAAGTCGAGGATCGCGTCGCGCTCGGCCGCCAGCGCCGCTGCCGGCTCAAAGATGCCGGAGACGAAGTCGGCCGGCAGGCTCAGCGTATCAATGAGCAGCAGCGCGTCAGCTGAGGCGGAATCGATCGTCAGGCAGCGGTAGATCGACACCCCCTCAGTGACATAGCGCCCCATGACGAGGAACGAGGCCGGCGACAGCGTAGCGAAAGCCGGCTTCGGGACGCCTGTCATGTGGGTCTCGGCGCCTTTGCTGGTGTAATGCACCAGCCGGGTCTTCTCGCGCACCATATCGACCTGTGGCCATTCGGTGCGAAAGAAGCACTCGCGGATCGTGGCTTCGCCATCAGCGCGGGCCTTTTCGACCAGCTGCGGGAAGAACCCGCTCTCGCGCTGCGCTGGGGGGATATAGACCCCGCCCTGATGCTTGTTGGGAAACTGCGCCCAATCGCGGTCGTTGTTCGACAGCTTCTTGACCAGCACGAGGCTGGCCGAGCGCAGCAGCTCGACCAGCAACATCGCGCCGCCATTGTCACCATCGTCAAACATGTCGATCTGCGTAGTCACCGTTCCTCCAGCATGGCGTCCAGCCCACGGATCTCGATGACCGTATCCTTGCTGCGGATCCATGTCGCCAGTGTATTGAGCACATCGCCATGATCGCGCCGCGTGCGACCCTTCAGCGCACATTCCCATACGACAGCGACGCGCCAGCCGGCATCATGCAACGCAGCTTCGGCGCGCGCATCAACCGTGCGGTTGCGCGCGATCTTCGCGCGCCAGAACTCTTCACGGGTTTTGGGCCACTTGAAAAGGTGGCAGTCATGGCCATGCCAGAAACAGCCATGCGCCTGTACCACCGCGCGCCAGCGTGAAAACACCAGATCGGGCGTGCCTGGCAGGCTGCGATCGTGCAGCCGGAAGCGCAGTCCGCGGGCATGCAGCCCGCGGCGCAGCAGAAGCTCGGGTTTTGTGTTGGTGCTGCGGATGCCTGCCATCATCCGGCTGCGCACATCAGCCGGAACGACGTCAGCCATGGGCGGCAACGGGTTCCCGGTCGGGACGCGTGATCGTCACCGACGCCGCAGAGCGATCCTGCGTGTTGACGATCGCAGCCTCCAGATGCGGACGCATTGCATCGGCAAGGAACTCGACCACTGGAGCTACGACCGCATTGCCGAACTGGCGATAGGCCTGTGTGTCCGAGACCTCGATCTTCCAGCGCCGGTCGCCGTGATCGAAGCCCATCAGCCGCGCACATTCCAGCGGGGTGAGACGGCGCGGGCGCTTGCCCGGCTGGTCGATCAGGATCTCCGAGCCATCCTTGTGATAACGGGCCGACAGCGTGCGGGTGACATCGTCGGGACCGAACAGACTGTAGCCAAAACCATTGCCCTTCAGGGCATGCTTGGCCTTGTACCCCTGCAGATATTCCCACAGCCGCTCGGTCAGCGTGTACTTCGGATCGACGTCCTCATGCCGCTCGAGGATGCTGCCCAGCTTCGGACCACCCTGCGGCAGCTGCAGCCCCGCCAGATCGAAGCTGGTCGGCTCGCGAAAGCCGACGATAAAGACGCGCTCGCGGCGCTGCGGCACCCAGTGCTCAGAACTGATGACCCGCGCCTGCACATGATAACCGAGCTCGTTGCGGAGCACGTTCATGATGGTCGCAAAGGTGCGGCCCTTGTCATGCCGCTCGAGGTTCTTGACGTTCTCGAGCACGAACGCCACCGGGCGGTGGTGCGCGATAATTTGCGCGGTATCGAAGAACAGCGTGCCTTGAGTGTCGCATAGGAAGCCGTGAGGTCGCCCCAGTGCATTCTTCTTTGACACGCCTGCGATCGAGAAGGGCTGGCACGGGAAGCCACCCAGCAGCAGGTCGTGCTCGGGGATCAGCGAGGGATCATCGGCATAGTCACGGATGTCGCCCGCCAGCGGATGGTTGTCGCGGAAATTCAGCGCATACGTATCCTGCGCATGACGATCCCACTCCGAGGTGAACACGCAATGCCCGCCGATCCCCTGAAAGCCGATCCGCAAACCGCCAATCCCGGCAAACAAGTCGATAAACCGGAACGACACCGGACGCGGAGGTGCCGATGCACGTCGCGCCGCGTCCTCAAGTACGCGGACTGCCAGCCGCGACGGCTTTGCGTCGCCTGACAGGTAGCGTTCGATCGTGCGTGGCGTTACCGAGATCAGCGCTGCCGCCTCGGCGCGCGTCAGCCCCGCACGCGCGATTAGTGCGCCAAACTCGCTGTGTGTCGATCGTAGCCTGTGCATGCCTGTTCCCTGTGTCGATTTGCGACACCATGGCGCAACGTCACCCAGCAGGCAAGTTTGTTCTGTCAATGTTCCCCATGATCCAGACGAACTCATTTTCTCCAGTTGGACCGGGACACCTGCAACGCGGACGGATGATCCTGCCCGTGATCGGGGACCATCCGCTTACCTCACTCGCGAACCTCGGGCGCAAATATGTTCGTCGCCTTGCTCGTCATGGCTCCATCTTATCAGGACTTGGAGTCCCCAAAAAAACCCGGGGCGATTCAAACCGCTTTTGGGTCCTACGGGACAAGAAGTCGGGACCCATCAGTGCGCATGAGCAGTTGGAAGGTTTATGACGACCGAGCCAAGGGTTGCCATTCAATCAGTCAAGTTTCTGCGGCGCCGTAGCGATACTAGACAGGTCGGTCGCCGCGTCGATCGGCACCCCAGCGTCCTTACCCCACATTTCCCAAGTAAGGCGCTGATTTCGCTGTCCTGACCATTATATTTCCTATATAAAACATGGTGTTGAAGGCTGCGAGGGGCGCGTTTCATGGATCACCCAGAGGGTGCGGGCTTGCAACGG
>NZ_QQWV01000005.1:0-143085 GCF_003951715.1 Sphingomonas sp. ABOLH
GGTCTGATCCGTCCAGACCCAGCAGTCTGCGCGACCGCAGGTGCCGCTTGCGGCAGAAAATCCTTGTCTAGCGCTCGGATACAGGCGATCTTCACCTCAAACGACACGCCACTTGGGGAATGCAGGACGAGACGATGCCGTAGTTGGCGGACATGCCGATCCGCTCCTCTGCCATACGGACGAAGCGGATGTAGAGATCGTCGAGCAGCTGCTTGCGGACGCCATAATCGCGGTAGAGCAGGCTGTCGCCGCGCTGCTTCATCTTCGGCCGGCCGAAAGCGTCGTGCTTCGGTTCGCCCTTCTTGTTCTTGTCGGGGACGAGCTCGATGCCCTTGTAGTGGGCCACCAGCTCTGCCTCCTCCGCCTGGGCCGCGCCGGTGAAGCGGTCGTATGGCGGGTTGCCGATCACCACGATGATGCGCGCGTCCCGCTTGATGCGCTGTGATGCGTCGAACTCCTCGCGCATCTCGGGAAAATTGAGCTTCACGTCGCCCTCGTCTCGCCAACCCGACAGCGCGTTGGTCAGAAAAACCGCGAGGCGTCGGTCCTCGGCCGGGCGCGCGCCGAGCTGGTCGAGAAGCAGATAGAGCTGGAGCTGCGCGATCGCGAAGGGCGCGGTCAGAATCTCGAACCCGATCACCCGTTCTTCGAAGGCTTTCGCCAGTTCGAGACCGATGGTGTCATCGTCCCCTTCGGATCGCAACTGATCGGCGATGCAGCGCGCCACCTCGAGAAGATAGGCGCCGGTTCCGCAGCAGGGATCGAGAACCACCACCTCGGGATCGGCCAGACCGCGCGCTCGCCCGAGTTCCGTCTTGAGCAGATGGTGAACGCGGCGGACCTGGTAGCGGACGATCTCAGGCGGCGTGTACCAGACGCCCAGCTCCTCCCGCAGCTTGGGGTCGAAGGCTTCGAGGAAGGGTTCGTAGAAGTAGGTTATGGCCGCAAGCGCGTCGCCATCATCATCGATCGTCGGGAACACCATTCGGGATCGGAATTGATCCCGGTCAATTCGGCCGAAGGTGATGATCGCGCGCTGCAAATGCGTTTCCAGTCCGAGATGCCGCATGCGCTTCGGATGCCGGATGTCGTGGAGTAGCGAGGCTAGAAACGGGATCGGCAGGTTGGCTTCGGCCGCTGCGATGTCGAACGTGCTATCCGCGTCCGCTTCCCGGTCCCATAGCACCCAAGCGGCGAACAGCGAGTAGAAGATCGCCTGCACGAGGGAGGATCGGAAGAACCGCGATCCCTTGTCATCGTCGATGTCGAACGCGAGACCGAGGGCCTGACGGTAGTCGTCCAGCAACGGCCTGATCGGCTGCAGATTGTCCGGGATCGCGTCCTTGGCGTCGCGTGCCTGACGAGCGAGAATTTTGGCGAGATCGGCAGGCGCGGCGATCGCGGCGTGGTCGGTCACCGCGACCGTGACGATATCGATCAGTCGCGCGACGGCCAATTCGTCGACGGCGGCCTTGCCTCCCGGAGCTGCATTCCACAGGTCGACCCGCATCTCGAGGTGGCGCTGCGCAGCGGGCACCGGCTTCGTCGGGTCACGATGGTATCCGGGCTTGCAGGTCAGCAGTCCGAATCCGCGCACGTTGCTGATGAGCACCACGCCGGTCTGAGCGAGGTAGCGGCCGATCTGATCGTTCTGCTCGGTGGAGATGGTCAGATCGTCGAGGGCCACGCCCGGCTTCTTGACCTCGCCGTAGACGCCCACGAACAGCGTCGAGTCGCCGAGGATGAAGTCGGGCATATCGCGACCGGCCTGTCTTGCCTCGGATGTGCCGGTCCGAACGTCGAACGGCAGACCCTCGCTTCGCAGAAGCGCGGCGAGCAGAACCTTGATATCGGGATAGAAGGTGGTTTCCGTGGTCGTCGGGAGCGACTGGAGTTTGCGGGTCTCGTCGCAGTAAGTCGCGACCGCCGTCAGCAGTTCGGGCTTCACGACCGCTTCCCCTTCGCGAGCGTCTGCGCGGCGTGTTCACCGCCGAGCTCGGTGCGGATCTGCTCCGCCGTGGGTATCTGCAGGCGGTCGACGCCGATCGCCACCATGCACTGGGCGAAGAACGGGGCCGTGAAGCGTCCCCGGGCGACCTTGTTGCGCAGGTTGGGGACGTTCTCGATCATCCCGAGCGACGCCAGCCTGACGACGAGCTGCTCGTAGGATATGCCGCGCAGCATCATCTCGGCGCGCAGCATGTTCTTCACCAGCCGTTCCCAGGCCGCTTCGTCGATGTGGGCGTCGTCTTCCATCCTGCGGTTCTAGGATGGTGGAGGCCACGTCCGCAAGCGAACCGAACAGCCGCGCTGATAGCGTCGAGGCTCGTGAACAGGACGTTGACCTCTTGCACGACGAAAGGCGCGATCAAACTTTCTGCGCCGTTGGCCTATGCGCAGGCTCGACAAAAATCATATACCTAAAACCCCGCACTTCGTCGAGATCCGAAGCGCCGCTTGTTCAGGACTAGTGGAAAAAGCTCAGCAGGGTGGAAATCAATGCAAATACTGTTAGAGCGCCGATCATCGTCGCCTCTAAATAGAAACGTGATCGACCCTTCGGCTTCACTGGCGTGTTCCGTCACTCAGGGCATCGACGCGCTTGGCCATGTCCATGAAGCGAGCGACTCCTGCTTCGTCTCCGGCCAATGCTAGCGCGCCGATCCGTTCTGCGATCCAAACGGGCGCGGCGGCGCCGTGGATGCGCAGCGCCAAGATCGCTTCGCTCCATCTTTCTTCTTCAGCCCTCATCTCGCGCCCACGGTGATCGGCGTGCAGTAGGGCGGCTGGATGGTGCAGCTGCATATCGTGCAGCCGCCTGTTCGATCGTGAGTTCTTCGAGCGGCACGTGCTGCCGGGTGGCGTAGAGGTTCCGAAGGATCAGGGCCAAATCGCTCTCGGTCAGCCCGGAGGCGTCGTCGACAATCACGTCGGCCGGTAAAGCTTCGCAGAATGCCGCAAGGCGATTGCAGGCCGCTCCAAGAGCGGGATCGGTCGAATCGTCGAAAGCTGCCATGCGAAGGTATCTATCTCCTGATCGGCTCGCAGGCGATCCCATCCCCGTCCCCGTCCATGTGAGCGCCGTATCCCGGTTGTCCCCGACGCAAGGGTGCTGCGCCCGCACGACGCGCTTCGCCGCAGTTGCGATAGCTCCAGCCGCTCGCCTGGTTCGGCACTGGAGGCTGGCGATTGCCGGGCCGGGTAATGACGCGACCGGCCGGCTTCCTGACCGCGGCAGTGGCGCTAGGACAATCTGTTGCAATGAACGCGAACTGATCCCAGTCGGCGCGATAGATCGCGTGCCCAGCTCGGATCTGCGCGCAAGATAGGTCGATCCCGTTAACCCGGACGCGAGCAAGCGTGCGATCATAAAGATCTCTGCCAATGCGCTCGATCGTCGCTGGCCCTCTGGCACGTTCCGCCAACGCGTTTTTAGAAGCGACTGGATCGCCCGGTGCGCAGTTGCGCCCCTCTTGGCAATGGCCTGGCATTTCTGGAGCGTCGATACCGAGCAGTCGGATACGCTCAGCGCCGCAACGAAGAGTATCGCCGTCGATGGCGATCAGGGCACATGTAAGGGCAACGATGGACATGCCGGTTTCGTTTCAGGCGGCGATGAAGAAACGCTTAACGGTTGCCCGTATACTTCAGGGCAAGCGGCTGGTTGAAGGAAAGGATCGCGAGAGCGTATGGTTCAGCGCCCATATGGGCTGTGGAGGGATACCATGCTGAAAACCGTATTGTTCGCGTTCTCGCTCGCCTCAATCGCTGCCGTTCCTGCATCCGCAGCGCCGTGCAAAGACGCCAAGGGGCGTTTCACGAAGTGCCCGCCGGCCGCCCCTACCAAGCCGGTGAAGTGTAAGGACGCCAAGGGCAAGTTCGCGAAGTGCGGCACGCCGGGCGCCAAGCCGATCAAGTGAGTTCAGAACGGTGCCGTCAGCGTGGCGGCACCGGACTGTCGGCTGCAAGCCTTCAGTGAGTAACGATGCAGCTCTCTTGGAATACCGCCGAATTGGATCAGGACCATACTAAGGCATAGTTGCGCTCCGTTCGCGCGATAACGACGTAGCGACAATGAGTACTGGGGAAGTTTCGGACATCGTATTTCGCCTGCGCGGCGAGTTGGACCGACTGGATGCGCTGGGTGAAAGCATGGCTGCAGCTCAGTTATCGCTCGCCATCGAAACGCTAGCGCAGAATGAGAACCGGGTCAGAGACGCATCAAGCCCAAGGTACGCAAACTGGATTGTCCCTGACGAGTGACAATTATGTGGTCATACACGTCGATGTTCAGTTCCTTCGCCAAGGCCATGATCCGCCGGGTCATTCGAACATCGGCGATGCTCGGCTCAGCGTTCCCGCTTGGATGGTTGTGGGCAAGAACGATCGCAGCGGCTCCGCACAGCAAGGCCTTCGATAAAACCTCACGGGGAAAGACCTCGACGGAATCATATGTGCCGGTGGTCAGCGTTTCGTCTGCGATCAGCTTGTTACCAGAGTCCATGTACAGAACCCGAAAATGCTCCACCGTTGAATGGCCGATCACGCAGCGCAGATAGTCGGCCAAAGTTTTCCAGTCGTGGATGGACTGACGGTCGGACACTCGCTCCTTCAATGCGGCAGTCATGAGAGCAGCGTGCGCCGCAATGGCCTTTGCCACCGGCGCGCCGATGAATACCGCTAAGCGCCAGGACGGCATGGAAAAAACGCCACCAAGACTTCCGTAAGTTTCAATCAGACGGGTTGCCGTGGGATGGCAGCCGACGACCGCTGCGAGCGCTGCAACCGCGTCCGCGTCTGGTGGCGATAGGTTGCCAGAAGTAGCACCAAGTGAATTGGATACGCCCACACTGCCGTCGCGAACCAGTAGAGCCAGCCGGTGATCGAGTGGTCGACCAGCGGCAGAACATGCCCTGCAACTTGCGTCAGGTGCAGCCCAGCCAGCCACATCGGCCAATACCGGCGGCTGTGAACCGCAATCCACAGCAGCACAAAAAGCAGAGCCGAATCGATTGCGAAGAGTGGCCAGGAAATGTCGGTGCCAGCCGATCCCGGAGCCTTCGCCGCAAACGCCGACGCCAAACCTGCGACCAGCAATGCGCCACCCGCCAGTCGAAGGTTTCGGTCGCCTCGGAGCAGCGCGTAAATGCATGATCCGAAGAACAGCGTTACGAAGACAGCGAACCTGACCATTCTCCATCGCAAACACTACCCAGCCAGACTGTCAAGAAAGCGCTATGCGGCCTGCGGGACGGGCTGGATCGGCGTGACGACCCGATCGACATGAGCGCTCGGACAGGGCCACCAGTCGCCATGGGCTTGGGGCGAAAAACCTTCGCGCTCTGCGAGCTTGCCCATCGCACCATGGAAACGCAGCAGTTCGGCGCGCTGGTCGCTGATGCCGCCGAGCATCTGCAGCAACCTGTCGATGTGCGGCTGGATGTCTGCCGCCGCCATGGTCTGTGGCCGAGTATCGAGAACGGACGCCATGGTCGAAGCAGCTCGCGCAAGGGCATTATCGATCGCGCGCTCCGTTGCGAGGATGTTACCTGCCACGGTGGTGATTGCGTCGCGGAAGTCGGACATAGCTTCTCCTTCGCAGGAAGATGCCCTGCGTTACGGTCTTGGTGGTGGTTGAATCAGGCCCTCAGAGAGACTGCCAAAGCGTCTTGGAGGCCCGGAGGGCGAACGCGAGGTTCGCGAGGATCATTGGGGCGGCAATCGCAATTGCGACGATCCAGAACAGCCGCATGGGTTTACTCAGGTCATTATCGGCGCCTCCTTCCAGATCGATGGGCCATCGCTGCTGCCGGGCTGAGTGCCAGTGACGCGAGAACGAGTCTCGCATCGGCTCTTGGGTCGGCAACGGATCGCCCGTCGTTGGAAGGGGCATTGGCTGGAAAAGGTCGGAGGTTGCTACCCCCTGCGATTGGCCCCACGCGCTGGGGGGTATCTGCCGGTCATACGCATCCAATATGGCAGCGCCCACCGGACGGCGGTTGGTGCCCAACCGAGCCAGTGCGTCCTTAATCCGGCTTGCCACGGCGTGATCGCTGACGCCTAACCGATCAGCAATCTCCTTGGTCGTCAGGCGCTGCTGCACGAGCCGCATAGTTTCAAGCTGCACTGGCGTCAGCCGGGCAACCTTCGCAGCGACTATCGATTCGGGGCTTTCGTCCATTTCGGTTGGTTCAAACAGGTTTGGTTAACGGGCAAGGGATTCGGAGAATGACACTTCAATCTGTGCGCAACGCGGCACGGGCAGGCGACTATCGCCTAGGAAGCGCGACAGCGCTGGCCAGCGTTTGGTGCCATAGGCGAGGGCCTTCGCCATATCGGACCTGGGCGACAGATGGCGAAGGGCGGCGTCGAGCACCTTGGGCAGGGCCTCGACCAAGCGGTCGGCTTTTCTCCTGACGGGTTGTGCATGGCACATCGGGCAGTTGGCCACGCACCTCGGCCTTGATGGCATAGAGTGCTCCGATCCGCTCGAGGATGTCGGTGTGCAGCGGTGTGGGCGACCGCTCGAAGGTCGAAGACCTTACGCCGGAAATGTGCCCAGCAGGCGACCTCGGTGACGCCGTTGCGGTAGGGCGACGGCGTGGCGGTGACCGCTTAGTCCGCCGGTCTACGGGCAGCAAAGTGCGCTTGACGCGGAGGTCGACGGAGGGGGAGGGGCACATTTGCTGGGCAGGGCGCGCGCGGACGGCGAGACCGTCGCCTAACGAGCGCGCTGGCTAGGGATCGCGCGGCTGTGACCCGGCGGTCAGGCGGTCGAACAGGCGCCTGCCCACGAAGCCGACGAGGCGGCCGAGGCGCTCGGCACCCGCCGCGAGCACGTCCTCGCTCGATGCGATGCCGTCGCGCAACAGCGCGAGTACGGCCCCGCGGTCGAGTGCGACCGGGAGCTCGGCTAGCGGCAGCGCATCGGTGGGAAGTCCCAACTCGAGCCTCGCCATCAGGCGATCCACCTCCTCGGCATTGGGACCCGACCCCATCACGATGGCGGCGATGCGGAAGACGGCGTCCAAGAGGTAGCGCGTCCCGTCCGCGAAGCCGCGCACATCCCCCGGACGGACCGCGACGAAGCCGTTGGCCGAATATCCCTCCTCGATCTCAGCAATCCCGACGCCGGCGATCCAGTCCGCGACGATCAGCGCCCGCTTGCAGCGAGCATAATAGGCTTTGTCGCTCTCCGCCCTCGTGCGGAGCAGATAAGACACGTCGCTGCCGAACCGATAGGACGCGGTGGACTGCCACTGCTGCTCGCCGTTCCTCAGCTGCGGGGTGTAGGCCTGGTCACGCTCGGGCAGAGCTTCGACCAGCGCGAGCATCTCCTCGGGCGACGGCGCCTGGTCCAGGCGGCGCAGCATCTCGACGAGCCGTATCGCGGACTGGAGCGACAGCGGCGATTCCCCGCACGCGCGGCCCAGCATCGACAGCCTGAGATCGCCGTCCTCCTCGTCGATCAGCCCGTCGCGGACCATACGCTCGACCAGGTCCTCGACGCGCATGGCCATGCCGGCGCGCCAGCCCGGATCGCGCAGCGACGCGAGGAACCCGCCGTAGGTGTTGGCGACGAGGTCGACGACCGCGCCGCGCGGGACCGTCCCCACCTGCGTCAGTAGCCGGAGCACCCACGTGCCGGGCCTGCGCTCGTCGAACGACGAGCGCATCGGCTCAGGGCTCCCCTCGACGTAGCGCCGGAAGAGCGCGTCCCGCTCGCCACCCGTCTCGGCGAGCGCGATCGCCTTGCCCTCGGCCTCGAAGCCCAGGCGCCCCGCGCGGCCGGCCATGTTGCGGAACTGCGCGACCGGATACGGCTTCGCCTTGGGCCCGGCGAACGCCGTCTCGCAGATCACGACCGTGGAGGCGGGCGTGTTGATGCCGGCGGCGACCCCGCTCGTCGCCACGAGGACGGACACGCCGCCCTCGCGCGAGCGGAACCCGCGCTCCACCGCGACGCGCTCGTCCCTTGTCAGGTCGGTGGTATGGAAGGCCACACCGCCCTCAAGCGTCTCGCGCAGCCGGGACGATGCGGACGACCCGTCCCCCTCGGGGAGCTCGGCGAGGACGGACGTCGCCGGCGGCAGGCCGAGTTCCGCCGCGAGATACTGCGCGCAGCCGGCCGAGGGGCCGCGGGCGCTGCGAAAGACGATCACCTTCTCGCCCTTGGCCACCAGCGACCGCAAGAGCGGTACGATGACGTCCTGCGACGACGGCTTCTGCCGACGCTGGACCACGGCGCCCCAGGGCAGGAGGGCTTCCACGCCCTCCGTGCCGTCCTCCCTGCAGAAGCGCCAGTCGCCAGAGCGACCGAGAACGCCCTGCGTGAGCGGGACGGGACGCTCCTCCGTCGCCAGCAGGCCGCAGTCCAGCCAGCACTCGAGCCGGTTGGTGTCCCCGATCACGGCACTCAGCGCGACCAGCTGAGGCGAGACGCCGCGCCGCCGCATCGCGAGCAGCTGGGTCAGCAGCAGCTCGACCGACATGCCCCGTCCCTCGTCGGTGAGGAACTGGGTCTCGTCGAGGACCACCAGACCAATTTGGTGGAGCAGGTGTGGGAAGCCCACGGACAGAGCCAGGAACTTCTCGTAGGTGAAGAAGGCAATGTCATACTTGCCGCGCAGGACGTCGCCGACCTGGTCCTGCCAGTCGCCGCTGCAGCGGACGACGCGGAGCCCGGCATCACCGCCGTAGACCGCCGAGAAGTCCTCGAACTTCTCGTTCACGAGCGCCTTGTAGGGCAGGAGGAACACCGCACGGCGGCCTTCCCCGACGGCGCGCATGGCGGCCAGCTCGCCGATGAAGGTCTTGCCCGCGCTGGTCGGCGCGACGACGAGCAGCGACGCGCCCGCGAGTACGCCGTGGTCGTTGACCGCCGACACTTGGAGCCGGTTCAACCCACCGGGGTAGCGCGCCCTCCACGCCCCGACGACCGCAGCCGGGATCCCGAACGCCTCCAGTCCGGTGATATCGCCGTCGGTCTTAATCGGCGCAAGTTCGGGGAAGAAGCTGTAGTAGTTCGCGCCACGCCGTCCCGGCGGGAGCGTCAGGCCGCCCTCGACCTGCCCGAACATCGTCGGCGTCTGGACGTAGCCGAGGCGGTCGGCTGCGGCCCGGACGGAGGCGGTCACGTCGGAAACCAGGGTCAGCACGTCGACCTCGCTTCCACTGTGGGCAAGAGCCTCGATCACGGCTCCGGTAAGAAGGCCGTGCCGACCGCGTGGATCCTCGAGGGCCGGCTCGTCCGGGGCCGACGCGGCGAGCAGCACGCGCCCACGTCCCGCCACAGTGCCCAGCGGCACGCCGACGTCCCGCATGCGGAGGCCGCCCTCGACCACCCGAGCCGGCGCGCCGCCGCTGAAGCAGCAGTCCAGTAGCAGAAACACCGCGCGGGCGCGGGAAGCCTGGAAGCGCTTCGCCAGCTCGGCCATGTCGAGCGTCGTCGCGGGAAGGTCGTCGATCCGGCTGTCGGCCAGCACGAGACGGTGGTCGGGCGTGCCATGGCCCGCAAAGCCGAGCAGGACGACGTCCTCCTCGGTCGCGGCACCAAGCGTGCGGTCCAGCGCATCGCGCACGGCTTCCAGCGTCGCGTCGCCGTCGACGAGAAGGTCCGCGTCCAGGCCCTCGACGGAGTCCGAGAACAGAGCCCACAGGCCCCGCGCGTCGCGGGCGGCACCGCTTAGGTCCCGGATCTCCGGATCGGCATACCTGTCTATGCCGAAGAAAGCCCCCCGTATCACGTCAGCCCCGGATGACCCGGACCGAGGCGATCCCGGGACGCTGCGCCTTCTCCAGAACTGTCTCGGCGAAGGTCTCGCGCGACGCGACCTGCTTCGAGCCCACCTTCTCGAACCAGACGCACCAGACCGCCGTGCCCTCGTGCGTGTAATGCTCGCCGGTGCTCTCAACCGTCATGACCGGACCGCCCGACTTAAGCTGAACCAGATCCCCCTTCTCAAATGGCATGTCCTTCTCCCTTCTCTCCGCCGTCTGTGCAGCGTGGCCGATATGGGAACGAAGCGCCTTGGTTGCGAGTCAGCTCGTCCCCCCAGTCCCAATGAGGGCAAGCGCCTCGCACAGGCACGCCTTCATGATTGCGAAACGCAGCATTAGACAGCCGGTAGTGTCGGTCAAAAGGCCGCTGACGGCCGCGAGTGGCCCGCCGGTGGCGACCACTGCAAGGGAACTGCATCTTGAACGATATCTTAAGCTATCTCGCCGCCCTGTTCTCCATCGTGATCGGGCTCGAGGACGCCAAAATCCTCCAGTGACTCAGGCGCCCCATCCTCGCGCTGTCCCGCGTCGTCGCCTACTGGCCGGCGCTGCTGTGACTGTTGACGCTCCTCGCGGTGCTCGCGCAAATCTGGTAGGCGACCATCGCAAATCGGGTGCGGGTGACGGCCTTTGTCATGCCCGTCCTATGGGGAGGCGCCCCGGTCCCGAAGAACCGGTTCGGGCGGTGCCAACCGAAGGAGAACGACGATGGTCAAGGGTGTAGGTACAGGAGCGCCTGCATCGGCCACTACGTCAGCGGCAGCCAAGGGTGCGCGAATCCGTCGACGGCCGTACGCGAGGCGCCAGGAACGAGCGGGACATCCGGCGCCCGCTACCGCAGCGCGATCAGCGGCTGCTACGTGACGACGAAACACGGCAAGGCCAGCCCCGGCACAACGGTGTGCGAGAAGTGAACGGGGTCGGGCCACCCGCCGAAGTGACCCGGCCACCGTCACGGCGCCGCGTCACGGACCGTTCCGATCCGCCGCTACGTGCACGCGCCAGGATTGGCCGTCGAGGGCAGGTCGGCGGAGATTGAAACCAGCGCGCCGTAGGGCTGCGCGACGCCCGCCCTGATCGCCGCCACGTTGGCCTTGAGTTGCGCATTGCGGGCGGCGGTGGACTTCGCGATCCGGTCCTGCCGCCCTGCGGCGTCCAGCGCCGCGCTGGACGCGCTGCAGTAGCCGATCAAGGCCGACTGCGCCACGCCTTCGGTGGTCGCCACGTCGACCTGCAGGCTGAGGTCGCCGGTCTCCTCGGCCACATCGGCCGCGCGGCGCGCATCGGAGTCGATGAGCGGCTTCACCGCCGCCTCGATCTTGGGCTGCATCCCGTTGAAGACCGTCGCGACGAAGGCCAGGCCCTCGTTGGTCGGCCGCGTCTCGACAACGGTGACGGTCAACGTCACGGGGACCGCGTCCGCGGCGCGCGACTGCATCGTCGGCGTTGTCGATCCCCCGGGCCCCGCCGGCGGGCCGGCGATCGCGCCGCCCGCGCCGGCGCCGCCTCCCCCGACCGGCCCGTCGGCGGGAGCGGCTGGGCCGGCCCCCTGACCCGCCGCCGCACCTGCCGCCTGACCGCCACCCGTCGGCGCGGGGGGAGCGTGGAACGTGCCGAACCAGGGGGCCTCGATCCCGTAACGTCCATCCGCGTCGGGCGCCCACTTGCTAGACACGCCGATGTGGCGATCGGCGACCACGACCGCGCTGCCCACCGGATCCGCGCCCGCGCGGTTGAACTTCACGGCGATGGAGAGGTCGCGCTCGCCGCTCGCGGCGCCATCAATGGACCTGGCGACGCGGACGAATAGCGGCGCGAAGGTGAGCGCCTTGCCGTTGCCGGACGCGCCGATCCGGAGCTCGACGTAGTGGTCGATCCGGTAGACCGGAGGCAGCCGCAGGTCGGCGAGGCGCCGACGCTGGTCGGCGGCGTTGCCCGGCAGACCGAGGAAGGAAGCCAGGTCGATCGGATCGACCGCCTTGCCGCCTGGTTGGAACGACCCGCGCACGACCACCACGCACTTCGGCGATTTCCCGGGGTCGAGCTGCAGGTTGCGCGTCGCGGTGCTGCTCGGCAGCGCACCGCCCTTGGCACCCTCGGTCAGCGCGGTCCCGAAGTTCTTCAGGAGCGTCGAGGCGACCCCGGTCAGTGCGGCCGCGACCAGGCCGCCGAACTCTTTGTCGGCCGGCTCGTGTACGCACTTGTCGCCGGTCGCGAAGACCATCGCCTGTCCGGGTGTCGCGTAGGTCAGGGGACGGAGGCCCGGCAGTCCCGATGCACACCCCGCGAGCGCCACGCACCCCGCAACCGCAAGACCGATCAACCTGATCATCGCCTACCCCCCTACGTGGGCCCGGGCCCACTCTATCAATGTGGCCACGTCGGCCACAACCTGCGCCGTCAGCCGGACACCCGTGTTGGCGCTCGGGTCGCCCTTCGCCGCCTCGGCGTGAACGGCGACCGCCCGCGGCGCGCCGCCCTCGACCGTGAAGACGGGCGCGCCGCTGTCGCCCTCGCGCGTGCTGACCGCGTATCCCAGCGAGGTCCCGGCCTCCGCCCGCACAGCCCCCACGCCGAAGCTGCAGCGCGCCGCGCCGTCGGAATAGGGCATGGAGTAGCCGGCCAGCGTGACGCCCGCATGGGCCGGCGGGAGCGCGCCGCCGATGGTGAAGACCCCAGGCATCGCCTTCCAGAGGACGAGCACACCGATGTCGAGCTCGCGGTGGTAGGCGAACGCCTTGATCCCGGTGGGCTGGACAGCCCCGTTTGTCCTCGCGTCGTAGCCAAGCCAGACCCCGCCCGCGTCGTAGGGGACGGAGGTCAGGTTGTGCCGGGCGGTCAGGATGACGTCTGGCTCGCAGAGGAAGCCGGTGCCGACCAGGACGAGGCTGCCGCCGCGGAAGAAGTTCAAGAGCGCCACGCCCCGCCACGGCGTGTCCGCCGGATCCGGCACGGTCGCCCGTTCCGGCGCTCCTGGCAGGATGGAGCGGGTGCCCACACGGCCCCGCCGCCGGCCGGGCACGGACGCATCGGGCGTTGTCCACGCACCCCCGTCCTGCACGACCGAATCGTCTGCCGCCACCGACTGCCCCCAATGGTGGTAATCGCAATGCGGGCAGTAGGCGCCGCACCGACCACGATGTCAATCACGGCGCCGGCGTGCGCGGAGGCCGATCTATTACCAGACCTACGCCACCATTGCGGATCGTAGGTTGGGCAACGGGATTAGCGGCCCCATATCGCACGTAACAAGCGACCAGGTCCGAGACGGAGGAATAGAATGGCGATCATCGGTGAGGTTCTCTTCATGCGCAGGGACGGCGGCAGCGTCAGCGACGTCGTTCGGCACGTGGAGGGTCAGATGCAGCAGCAGGTGGATGCATACGACGAGCGCAAGTTCGACGCCCAATCGGACGCGGAGGTGGTCGACGTGCTCGCGCGCGACCTGAGCGTCGAGCCGCTGTTGGTCGACTTCGAGAAGGGCGAGAAGAACGTCGAGGAGACGACCATCAGCGTCAGGGACGTGTTCGGCGACACGGGCTCCGTCCCGGGGCTGATCCTCACGAAGAAGTTCAGCTTCACGGGCGACGCCGACCTGTGGAATTTCGGCACCGGGCAGTGGGGCAGCATGATGCCCCGGGGCGAGATCTACGGCCGGACGCTCACCGTTGGCATGGAGGTCCGGGCGACCGACAGTGACGCGGCCGTGCAGCACATCACATCGACGGTTGAGCAGATCAAGCACTACCTCGAGCTGCAGAAGGCCGCGCTGGACCCGTTCAACGCGTCCCTGCCGTCGCAGCTGCTGCCGCTCATCGAGGCACGCCGCGCCCGCCGAGGCTCGGCGCAGAGCCTGCTCGACAAATTCTAGTGCCGCAGCGACGCCAATCCGTGGGGATTTACGCATGAGCCCGTTCCCAGAAACGCGGATTCGCCCGCTGTCCGAGGAGACGCTCGACGCCGTGATTGAGGCGGCGGGGGGCGTCAGGGCGCATCCCGACCAGGACACGAGGCACGAGCGGGGTGCCGACTACCTGCTCGGAAGAACCGTGATCGAGCTCAAGATCCTCGAGGACGAGGGCCTCGAGAAGCGCGAGCGTCAGCGCAGGCTGGCGGACCTCTTCGTCGCGCTCGATCCCGGACGACCCGTCGTGGTGCTCGACCGCGGATTGCTCGACGCGGCCGGACAGCGGCTATACGACCGCGCGCTTGAAGGTCCGATCCGCAAGGCGGTCGGCAAGGCGCGCCGGCAGCTCAAGTCTTCCCGGGCCGTCCACGCCGACGCGGACCGATCCGTCCTGCTGATTGTGAACAACGGCAACACCGCCCTCGACCAGGACGAGATCAAGCGCCTGGCGCAGCGGCGCGCGGGAAGCGACACAGCGGAGATCGACGGCGTGGTGGTCGCGGGATGCTACCAGCACGGCGACGGGTTCGAGAGCGTCTTCCTCTGGCCGATCGAATACGTCCCCATCCACGCGGATCGCCCCTTCCGCGAGTTCGACGCGCTGCGCGACGCGTTCCACGCCCACGCGGAACGCGAGATGACCGACCTCACGACGAGCGGCCCCGCACCGGACGCATCGAAGGGCGCGGTCCTCGACACCGGGTTCGAACTGGATGGCCGCCGCTTCGTGAAGCCCGCCCCGCCGATGGGTCGGGCCTCCGAATTCTACCCCGGCGGAAGGCCACGCGCCAATTCGACGGGCATCGACGTCTGCCCAACGGTCGCGCTCGTCATCCCGGACATCACCAGGTCCGACTGGGCACGCTTCCGCGCCGCGTTTCCAGCCGACCCCGGCCTCTTCGACACCTACGAGGGCTGGCTCCGCCACCGCGCACGGGCGGAAGCGGACGGCTCCCCCCTCAAGCCGATGGTCGCGATGCAGGTCCGATACGACGAATGGCTCGCCGACGGAGGCGGTAGCGTGCCTGTTGAGGGTATGGCGTCGGTGCGCCGTCACGCGACCTCTCTCTTCCATAAGGTGGTCATCGAGATCATCCACGGCGCCCGTGACGCCGACCGGACCAGCGTGTCCCCATCGCGCTACATCCTCGCGGTCACCGAGCTGATCGGCCAGGACATGGCGAACGACGTGTCGCACATCGTGCTCGTGACGACCCCGCCCGAAGGCCGACCCGACATTCAGCCCATCGTGGAGAACCTGCGCGTCTTCCACGAACACGCTGTGGCGCTCGCGGCCGCCTACGCGGTCAGGATGGGCATCGGCACGCTGCTCTGGCGCCAGGACAAGACATACGGGTGGACCTGAGCCCGATCCGGGCCGCCGATCCACTCAAGCGCGGCCTCGCGGCCCGAGGCAGTCACGCCGAGATGGGAAGCCGCGCTGGAGCTTCCCTCGACCTCACTCGCGGTCAGGTAGCCCCTGGCCCGCAGGCGGCGCACGATTGGATAGATCGTCCCCGTGCTGCTGGATAGGGACGCGGCGGGCGACCGGGCGAGGATCCTCATCATGTCGTGGGTCGTGACGGGCTGATGCTCCACGACCAGCGCCAGGACGTGCGACTCCAGGTCCGTCAGCCCCGATGTCCGTCACGACGCCGTGGAGGCCTTGGCGGCCGGATCGGATCCGCTGCGCCTGCGCTTTGTCGCACCGACCATCCGCGCAACTTGTGCAAACAGGGAGTGCATTCCGCAAGCACGACTTTGGCGACCCGGGCCGGCGAGCGGCTCGAGGGCCTCAGCGCTCGACGAGCCCGCTCTGGGTCGCCAAGCTCACGGCCGTCCGCAGCCTGTCGGGAGTGGGACGCGGCATGCGGTTGGAGCCGCCGCCCCTCGTCACGCGCCATCCGCCCGGTTCCAGCACGAGCCGCAGCCTCAGAATCCGCTTCGCGCCGGCGCGCGCGTCGGCCAGCCCACGCCCAACGGACCAGTAGGTATGCTGGGCGATGATCCACTGCTCGAAGATGTGATGAAGGAAGGCGAGCGGCGTCCTAGAGGCCAGCCTGTCGAGGTCGTCGCGCGCGCGTCGGAGCGGAAGCCGCTCCTGGCGGTGCGACCCGTCCTGCAGTTCCTCGGGCAGCGTCAACGCGACGGCGAGTGCGGAGATCGCCGCCCGCTCCAGGCCCGCGCGCGTGGCGAAGGTCGCCTCCAGACCCTCCATCGCTCCCACCGCCGACAGCTCTTCAGGCACGAGCGACATCAGCCACTCCATGGCCGTCCCGTCGGTCTTCCCCCCTGCGGCCCCCAGCATACGCGTCGCAAGGGCACCCGTATCCAGGATCCCGCCGCCAATCTCGCCAGTCATCCATTCGAAGAGCGACTCCAGCGCGAGCCGGAACGCCTGCCGGACCTGAACGCGGTGCCAGCACTGCGCTGCGGCCGCATCGCCCCCATCGCACATCGCCGCACGGGTGACCGACTCCTCCTGCTCCTCGTCGAACACCCCGGACAGCAGCTCGAACCCGCTCCTCCGCTGCGGGGACGCCAGACCGCCCATGAGCCGCTTGCGGAAGGCCGTCCTTTCCTCGTCGAGCACGTCGTCTATGTCCCAGTGCTCCGCCCACTCCTCGGCAGTGCCGCGCTTCAGCGTGCACTCCCCGCGGACGTTGAAGAGCCTGTGACCGAGCAACGGCGCGATGCGCGCCTCGAAGGCGTCGAGCATGCCGTCGGTCTTGGGACCTGGCACCCGGACGCCCGGCTGGTTGGCGTCGTCCACCAGCAGCCTCAGGGCCCTCAGGCCCGGGCCGTAGTTGATGGCGGCGGTGAGGGCGGTGGAGTTACGCCGCGCCTTCACGAACTCCTTCCAATCGTTGTCGCCGAAGGTGATGCGCGTAGCCTCGCCCCAGCGCGTCGCCACGACCTGCTTCCCCGGCAGCTCGAGGTCGCCCTGATCGTAGATCTGCAGCATGGACCAGGCGAACGCCACCTCTACCCGCGCGACGAAGTCCTCGTGCGCCGACACCGGCAGCTTCTCGCGTCGCTCCCGCGCCAGGTCGATGGTCCTACGCCACGCCCAGGTCACCAGCGTGAAGGGGCGGATGTGCCGGGCCACGTTGTTCAATCCCGGGAAGACCTCGTTCATCAAGTCGAAGTTTATCTGCCGCAGCCCCAAGGGGTCGACGCCGCCCACCCCGGTCCTTGCCGGTTCGACGACGAAGCAGTCCCGCGACTTCCGACCGAGTCGCTGCAGTTCGGCAAGTGCGTCCGCGCTCATGGGTTCCTCGCCAGGATGAAGCCGTGGCACCTGGTTTCGCACACGCCCTTCCGGGCGAGCTCGGACTTCAGATACGGCAGGAGGGTGATGTTGCAGGCGGGGCAGGCGGCCACCGGCCGGTCGACGAAGTGCACCCTGCGGCGGCCCGGCGCGGCGCACTGCCGCCGCAGCTCCTCCCATCCCTCGTGCAGCGGCAGCGCCGACAGGCCATCGAGCTTCCGACCCTCGAGCAGCGCCGCCTCCAGCGTGCGGACGTCGTCGTGAACCGTGCGCGTCGCGCGTATCGCGGCCAGGACGAACGCCATGTCCGCCTCCGGTGCCATCAACTCGGCGAAGCCCGGCAGGGCGAACTCGGGGTCGGGTTCCCGGTCGGGATCGATGCCCGCCGTCATCATGCGGGCCCGGGCCTCAGCGGCGTCGAGGAGGCTCCCAGCCGCAAGGTATGCCAGGCACCACGCGACCGTGTCCCGGGCCGTCTCGCCCAGGTTCATCCCACCCGCGACCGTCACCAGCCGCGCCACCAGGGCGTCGGTCGAAGGGTGGGACGTCGTCACGCAGACAAAGTGGGTCATCCGGATCACGTTGACGAGCTCGAAGTCGGTCTGGATCCGATCGACGAACTGGTTGAAGAACTGGGGGAACCTGACCCCGATCTTGTCCATCGCGCGGGCCGCCCTTATCCGGCGCGCCTTCTCGATCCGATCGCCCTCGTCCTCCTCGTCCTCGGTCACGCCGCCCGCGCGCGCGAAAGCCTGCAGGAGGCGCGCGACGAACTTCTGCCACGCTTGCTCGCTCGACACCTTGCCGCCGGTGCTCGCCTCGCCGTCGCCGCACGGCTCGCCGGCGTCGCCGCCGCGTCCCACCAGGTCGGGATCGACCAGAGGGTCGGGGCGCTCGTGCTGCGTCCCGTCCGTCTTGGCACGGAACCCGGTCGGGGTCCTCAGCGCCTCGGGGTTCTTCCTGAAGAACTCCATCACCGCGAGCACATCCTCCGGCGTCTGCATGTTCTTCATGATCGCGAGCATCGACGCCAGCGACTTGCCGGCCCGGCCCTTGACCGCCCCGAAGTCCGGCGCGGCGACGAACCCCTCGGCCACCTCGCCGTCGCCCACGAGCAGCAGTTGGACCCGCCCCTCCAGATCGAGATCCTCGTGATCGACCAGCTCGACCGGAATGAAGAAGCGGCCGGCTTCAATCCGCACCGGCCCGAGGTCGACCGGCCGCCGGTTGACTTCCATGGTCGCGGCGGCGGACGCGGACCGCCAGCGGGTGATAATCCTGCCAAGTATGCCGCCATCGGCATGCTCGGCCGTGAGCACGCCCCGGTCGGCGTCGCCCTCCTCGTCCTCGAGGAACGCCACCGGTTGCGGCGGGGCCTTTGCCGGCACAGACTTCCAACGCCCGCCCTTCGCCAGGTCGACGCGCAGCGCGCAGACCTCGACGTTCCGCATGGCCTCCCCACCACGGCTAAGGCCGGCCGCCGTTGCGTTCGCGCTCCCCGAAACCACGATCCGTCCCGCCACGCAGCCCACCTCGAACACCTTCGCGTGCAGCCCGCGCCGCGACACCCCGTCCGCCGCGAGCGCCTCGACCTCGACCGGGCGAACGGCCGGGGACCCCCGCGGCCAGTCCATCCCCCTGGGGGCGGGCACGCGGCACGGCGGGACATGCGCCGCGACCGCCTCGAGTCCTAGGTCCCGAGCCAAAGCCTCGACCGCACCCCGCTCCCAGTAGGGCGAGGCCATCGTCAAAGACCGGGCGCCTCCCAGGACCGAGGCGGCCGCCACGATCCGTCCGGCGATCGGCCCGTCTAGCGTGCTGAGGATCCGCAGCCCCCCTTCGTCCGTCCCTCCGGACGCCGCCGTCGCCAGCCGGCCTCCAAGCGACCGGCAGTGGTCGCGCGCGTAGTGTTCGCACGCCGAGCTGTCCGCCAGCGCCGTGAAGAAGCGCCCGAGGTCGGACAAGGCCGCTGCCCGCCCTTCTGCGTAGACGTGCTCGATGCACTCCAGGTTCGCCGACCAGCCCCCGAAGGTCATGTTGCCCGAACCGACCGTCGCATGAACGGCGTCGGCAGCCTCCAGCACCATGACTTTGGGATGGAAGCAGCCGTCGCGGACCGCGACGGGATGCACGATGTATTCGCGGCCGACCCTGACGGCACCGCGCTCGCGCAAGGCCATCCGGTAGCCCAGGGGGTCGGTCAGCACCGTAATCTCGGAGACGCCCTGGCGCATGAGGGCCTCGACCAGAACCGCTTCCGCGAACGACGCGCTGAGGGAATAGGTCGTGAACGTCGCCCGGCGCCACTCATGTGCCCCGATCAGGTCGAGCGCGGAGAAGCTCCTCATAGTCGTCAGCTTCCGCCCACGCGGACGCCACGGTGCCGGACACCTAACCGAAGAACCAGTATGCCGCGCCGGCGAGTGGTATTCACCGTCGAGCAGACCACGTTCGACCCGAAGCGCCGCTTGGCCTCCTCCGCGATGGAGCGGTTGAACGCCAGATACAGCCCGCGGCGGTCCGTCGACCGGGCGAGCAGCTGGGGCGTGGTAATCTTGCCCGTGCCAGCGCAGGCGTTGACCTTGAGGGCGCCTCCCTGGTCGAAAAGGCGCACCGCCTCCATCTGCTCCGACGTCGGTTCCATTGCGTGATCCTAGCGGCGGCCCGCCCATTTGGAAGGGTGCTGACGAGGTATTGCGGCGGAGCAGTACCGGATGGCCGCACCATCGGCTGAAAAAGGCGCCAGCGACCCACGCAATCAGCCTGCGTCCCCGGATTTCGCGACGGCCACTTCGCGCGCCATCATGTCCCAGAAGCTACGGAAGGTCGTCGCGCCGGGCTTCCAGCTGCTGAAGAACCGCGAGTCCAGTTTGCCGTTCCTCACGCGGGTGGGGTTCAGCATGAGGAACGCCGCATCGTCCTATGCGTCTGGCAGGTTGATGACCGGCGAAAGCTCGACGTCGTCAACCGTGCCACCGGGTCGTGGGCGCAAGCGGAAGCTTGACGGGCTACGGGGGAGGAGTTTCAGAAAGGACTGGCTCCCGCAGCACCAAGGCGTCCGCCCCGGCGCCCCACCAGAGCTGGGTCCTCCCGCCGCACCGAGGGGATAGGCTCAGGCAGTCGAGACGGCCTGCCAGACGAGCGCGCCGACCGGGGCGTTCGCCACGTCGTTGTGATCCTTCACGATCGCGTCCGACAGGACGTTGTTGACCTTGCTGCGGACGAGCGCGACCGGCGCGCCCCCGGCGACGTGCGCCACCGCTTCCCCGGGCTTCATGTGCTGGGCGCCGTTTGCGCCCATGCCGCCATGCAGGTCGTCCGGCCCGCCCATGAGCCGCTCCGCGCCGAAGGAACTGGCGATCGTGCCGCTCACGGTCGAGGCTAGCGCGTAGAAGAAGCCGACTGCGGAGTCACGATGCGTATGCGTAACCAGAACTGGCCCCGCGACAAGCCGATCCTCGATCACCTTGCGGAACGCGCCCGCCGTCCGGTTGCCGGCACCGAACCCCGTGCCTAGTCCGTTGTGCGAGTAGGCGGCCTGAAGGAGCGAAAGGGATTCAATCGGGAGATCACCGTCCCCGGCGGCGGCCGCCGTCACGAGCCGTCCCCCGAAACTGTGTCCGACGAGGTGGAGCCGGACGCCGCCGGGCAGCCGGGCGGCCAGCTCTCGCGACAACGCCGCGCCGACACTGCCTGCCCGTGCCTTCATCTCATAGTATGTCGCCTGGTTGAGCAGCCGTGCGACCGCCGCGGCGCCGCCTGAGCGGAGCCGGGCGAGCCGCTCTCGCACGCTATGGAACGAGGCCGCGCCCCCGGCCGACTCCGCAGGCTCCTCCGCACCCGCCTCGGCGGCGGAGAAGGACCCGCCGTCCCTCATATCCGCGACAAGCTCGCGGCCGGGATCTTCGAGCAATGCGGCGTGGTCGACCCGCACCTCGTCGCCATCGGCCTCGAGCAAAGCCGCACGCAGCCGCTCGACGAAGGCGTCGGCCTTGCCGCCGCCGCCGCGGGCGTCGACCGCAAGCGCCGCGAACGGCTGCGGATCGTCGATCCCGAACTCGTCGGCCAATGCGGCCGCGTATGCGCGAAGCTCGTCCGTCGGGAGGTCGACGTCGCCAATCGCGCTAGCGCCACCCTCTGCGCCCGCCCCGTCCCCGGGCAGCAGCGTGAGGTCGGGCCGGAAGCGGAACGCGGGCCAGTAGACCCCGACCGCGGCCCACTGCCGGCCGCCTGCAACGAGGTCGCCGCTGGCCGCGACGCGCACGTTGCGCAGGATGCCCTCGTATAGCGCATCGGCGTCAGCCTCGTCGTTCTTCCAACCGTGCGACAGGACGATCACGTCCGTCGTGCCGGCCGGCACGAGCTCAGTCGGACCGACCGTGAGCCGTCCGTCGGCCGCGAACCTGAGCGCAGTGAACGGGAAACCCGCCTTCTCGGCCATGATATGCTCCTTAGATCGACTGGATCGCGCGAAGGATGTCGAGCAACCCTGCACCCTGGAAATCGGCCTTGCGCCGCAGGTCGGTGCACGAAGACATCAGCACCTCCTTCACGGCAGCCGGCCGACCGATAAACTCACGCCGCACGGACAGGAGCGCTGCGACCGCGCCAGCCACATGGGGCGCGGCCATGCTGGTCCCGCTCTCCTCACGGAAGTAGGCGAACCCCGGCCGCACCTCTGCGCCGGCTTCGGCCAGCGCTTTGTTGAACTTCGCCGACAACAGCGCGGCGCAGGACAGGATGCGCTCACCGGGCGCGACCAGGTCCGGCTTGACCCGCCCATCGGCGGTCGGGCCCCGCGACGAGAAGTAGGAAATGCCATAGGTGTGCGGCGACTCCGCGTGCGTCGCGCCGACCGTGATGGCCTCGTCCGCGTTGCCGGGATCGTTGATCGACTGATCCATCCCAACCCGCTGGCGGTTCGTCCGTCCCTCCGTCTGCATGAGAACCGACCCGTCGTTCCAGGCGGCGGCGACAACGACGACGCCGCTGCGGGAGAGCCTGTTCACCACCTCGCACAGCGGACTGTGGCCTGCAGCCGACCACTCCGCTTCGAAGGGATACCCCAGGCTCAAGTTGACGCAGTGAATCCGCAGCGTGCGACCCGCCTCGTTGAGGTCGTAGACGTATTCCAGCGCCTCGATCAGGGCGCTGGAGTAGCCCTTCCCGGCATCGTCCAGGACCTTAAGGCTCACGATCTTGGCCTTTGGAGCCACCCCGCGCAGGTCGCTCTCCATCGGCATGTCGGACACGATGGTCGTCACCGAACCCGTCCCGTCCTTGACCTCGCCGACGCGGATCTTCGGCACGTCGGGCCCGGTGCGCCCCGCGACGATCCCGGCCACGTGCGTCCCGTGCCCGTAGCCATCGGTAAGCGCGCCAGATCCATTGCGGGTGAAGTCCCGGTGTTCGACCCCCGCCGGCAGGTCCTCCAGGTTGCGGCTGGCGGCGAAGTGGGGATGCGTCCTCTCGATACCGCTGTCGGCGACCGCCACGGCGATCCCAGCCCCGTCCGCACCGAAGAGAGACATGCACGCATCCGCCTTCACCGTGCGGACCGACCGGTCGAGGAACGGCGTCAGCGGCTGGTCGCGCCACATCCGCAGGACCGGAGAGACCACGCCTGCGACGGGCTCCTGGTAGAACTCGCGGATCTCTGATTCCGTAAGGTCGGCGAAGACGTAGCGACGGCCACCACGTCCCGGATCGAGACGATCGCCCATCTCGAGGCGCTCCAGCCTGGCGACGATCTCGGCGCGCGCCGCGTCGGCGCCCTGCGGATAATCCGGATTCACCTCGATGATGACTGGAGTTGTGGGTTCGACGTCGAGGTCATCCGACGCGGACCCGAAGGTCTCCATCCCCGGCGCGCCACGCCGCGGGGCCCTGCGGACAGGTGCCACCGGGCCCGGAGCGGTTGCCCGTCGCTCTTCCCGTTGCAGCCTGATCCGCTCGCGCTGCTCCTCGAGGTCGCGCAGGATCGCCGGATCGACGAGCGAGCGCGCCATTTCGTTCCTCAGCCTCTCCGGATCCCGATGGTCGCTCAAACCCGCCCCCTGCATCAACCGCTCCGGCACAATGGCCCTGCAGGACCTCCCCGGCAAGCGCGGGAATCAGCCAATTCCTAGCCAACCAACACCAAGATGGCGCCAAGAGGAACTGCGCGGAAGGATTGCATTGTGGCGGCGGCCGCCTGCGCCTAGTCTTGCCGCACAGGGAGGGACGAGGGGTGGCCTATCGGGACTTCGAGATCGAGATTGCGGCGCGTGACGGCCGTCACTTCGAGGTCGAGGTCACCTTCGAGGGCATGGACGAGACGATCCAGCGGCGCTTCGAAGTGGAGTTGCCGCCCTCATACCTAGACCTGCTGCCGCCGGAAGGGGAGGCGGGCCGGCAGGAGCTGCGCAACTGGCGGCGTGCCCCCACCGCGGACCAGCCCGACGAGCTCCCGTTCCTCATCGCCCGCATGGACAAGCTCAAGGACTACGGCACCCGCCTGTTCCAGACCATCCTGACGCCACAGTTAGAACAGGCTCTTGGCCATCTGTTCGAGATGGGGCGAGAGCAAGGAGGCGTCAGGATCCGCCTCGACCTCGAACGGGCGCCGGCCTTGGCGAAGGTGCCGTGGGAGGCAATGTTCCGCAAGGCGACGGACCAATGGTATGGGATCGACGAGAAGTCTCCCATGCTGCGCCGGATCAGCCTGGGCGGAAGGCAGAAGCCCCCGACCCCGATCACCGGCGAGGTGCGGCTTCTAATCGCCATCGCTGTCCCTCAGAAGGACCTCGACGCCGGGCGAGAAATCGCCAACATCGACGAGGAGATTCGCAAACGGACGAGCGGCAGGGGCGCGCCGATCAGCATACGACCGCTCCACGCGGCGACGCGCCAATCGTTCGAGGCCGCGCTCGCCGACTTCAAGCCTCACATTGTCCACTTCATCGGGCACGGCAGCTTTGGAACGCGGGACGGCGACCGGCGCGGGGTCGTCCACTTCGTCGATGAAAATAACCCTGAGGGCTACGACGCCGTCCCTTCGGACGACCTCCGCCAGCTGCTCGACAGCGACCCGCCGCTTCTCGTCGTGCTAAACACCTGCGAGGGCGGTCGTGCCGACGAGATCGACCGCTACGGCGGAACCGCGCAGAACATCATCCGCCGCTCCATCCCCTATGTGGTCGCGATGCAGTATTCGATCTCGGACGAGGCCGCGCTGGCGTTCTCCCGCTATTTCTACCAGCGGCTGCTAGAGGGTGCGCCGGTCGACGTCGCCGTCGCCCGGGGCCGGGCCGCGATCCGCAACCGCGCAAAGGAGGAATGCCAGGTCGAGCTGATCACCCCCGTGTTCTACAGCTCGGTCGACGCTCCCAGTCCACTCGTTGACGCAAGCGCCGCGACCATTGCCGCCCCGCCGGCGCCGCCCGCACCGCCGCTGCCGCCCGTCGCGGGGCAGTGGCCGAAGTGGAAGATGCTCGCCATCACCGCGGTCGTGGCAGTGATGACGGCAGCGGCCGCCATCGCCACGGTCCTGCTGTTCGGCAGGTCCGACCAAGTGACCGAGGTCCGGGGGACCGAAATAAGCGCGCCGGTCCAATCGGGGATACGGCCGTCACCCGGTCCCACGGACGATCCCAGCCCACGGCCCGCCGACCGGGGCCCTTCAAGCGGGGACCAAGCTTTGCCACAGGGCACGCCGTACGGGGCCACTGGCGGAACGAGCGGGACTGGTCGAGCCCCGGCCTCCGTTGGCGATAGTCCGATCTACAGCCCAAATAGCACGATTCGCCCGGTCGACGGCCAACAGGTCGACGACGGACCTTTCCCACCGGACCCTCAGCCCAGCCCGCCCGAGCTGCACCCTACGCCCGAGCCCATGCCGATCCCGCCCCCGTGGCCAGAGCCGCCGCCCATGCCGGCTCCGCCGCCCATTTCGGCGTCACCGGCTCCTTGGTGGAGTGGGTCCGCGATCGTCTTCTTCGATTTCGACAGCCGCGCGATCTCGCCCGACGCGGCGGCGCTGCTCGACGAAATCGCGTCGCAGATACTTGGAAGCGGAGTAAAACGCCTGCGCGTGGCGGGGTTCGCTGATCGCATGGGCACGGCCGCCGTCAACCTGCGGATGTCTAAGGCGCGCGCAGAGGCGGTCGCTGCCTTCCTTCATAAGAGGGGAGTGCCGGCGGACGCGATCAGGATAGAGGCCTACGGGGAGACGCGATTGCGTGTCGAGACGCCTGACGGCGTGCGGGAGATCCAGAACCGCCGCGTGGAGATCACCGCGGACGATCAAGAATGATCCCGATCGCCCGACCATGCGTTGATGGCGAGAGACGAATAGGAAAGCGCATGCGGGTCGGGGTTACCGGACATCAAAAAAGGGCTGGGATCGACTGGGATTGGACCCGGATCGCGATCGGCGACGAGCTCGCCGCCCTTACCCCGCCGATAGAGGGCTGGTCGGCGCTCGCGGTCGGTGCCGACCAGCTCTTCGCGCGCATCGTGCTGGAGCAAGGGGGAGCCATCGTTACGGTCGTCCCGGGCGAATGGTATGAGCAGTGCTTCGAAGGCGTCGGCCTCGCGGCCTACCGCGAGCTGCTGGCCGCGGGTCGCAACGTGACGCTCGACAACCCGAGAGGCGAGGACGCGTTCCTGGCGGCGGGCATCGCGGTCGCGGACGCGAGTGACCTCCTTGTTGCGGTCTGGGACGGCGAGGGCGCGCACGGCCGCGGCGGAACCGCCGACGTCGTCGAGCACGCGCTGCACCGGGGGACGCCGGTGCTGCACATCGACCCCATCCGCCGCGAGGTGCGCAGGCTCAGTGCCGAGGACGCCCGGAGCTGATGCGCACATCGGGCAGGAGGTCGACCACGAGCGAATTTCCTGCGGCGTCGGGGAACACGCACTCGAATGGATGGCGGGCATCGGTCCCGATCCTCGGTTCCCAGACCTTGGTGCGTGGCTGACGGTAGTTGAACAGAAGTCGGACGCCGTCGGACCGGCTGGCGATCATGCGGGCGACCGCGACCTCGTCGGGGTGGTCGAACTTCGTGCCGTCCGTCGATATCAGGAACTCGCGGCAGTCGATGGACGCGAGAAGCTCCCGGGTCACGTTCGCCTGGCTCCCGTGATGCGGCACCTTGAAGAGGTCCAGGGGCAGCGGGTGGCCACCGCCCGCCGCCTGCAAGCTGCGGGTGAGCACGTCGGGATGAGCGTCCGCTCCGAGCAGAACCCTGCGCCCGCCGTATTCCGCGAGGAGCGCGATGCTCGTCCCGTTCGCGACCGCCGTGTCGTTCTTGGTGCGCGTCGCGGCGAGCGCCTCGAGATCCATCCCCAGAGCCTCCAGACCATGCCGCGGCTTGTCGTCGGATCGGCCCTGCCCCGGTATCAGGCCGGCCTTGAGGCACGCCTTCTTCCATTCCGGGATCATCCGCTCGAGCTTACGCCGGTCGGGCGAGAGTACCGTCATGGACAGGCCGCCGGGGAGCGGCGGGAGCCGGCGAGGCGCCCTGTCGTCCTCGACCCGTATCGCCCGACCCCCGGCAATGGCGTTCCAGGGCAGCTGCGCGATCAGCGTGGTCAGGCGCTCACCCTGCGCCGGACCCATGCCCTCCAATCCCTCCTGGAGGTGGCGCCACCCGTTGAACCAGACGTCCGCTATCGCGATGCGGCCGGAAACAGCCTCCAGGAAGTCGAGCATGCCCTCGATGTGGTCGGCATCGACGTGCGTGACGACGAGCAGCTCCAGCTCGACTATTCCCCGCTCGAGCAGCTCGACTGCCAGCGCCTTTCCCGTCGAGGTGTGCCCCGCGTCCACTAGCACATGGGCGAGGGAATCCTCCGAGGGACCGTAGGACAGCAGTAGGCAGTCGCCCTCGCGGGCGGGGAACGCCTCGAGCCTGTAGACTGTCATCGCGCAACGCCTCCGATCGTCAGGGTCGTGAACACTTCCCGCATATCCAGCCGTGCCGCGACGTCGGCGACCATCGGGCGCACCTCGGCCACGACCGGGTCGTCGGCGAAGCGGAGCATCGCCTGCAGGAGCCAGTCGAAGCCGCGGCGGTAGTATGGCAGCCCGCGTCCCAGCGCCGTGCGGAGCGTGGCCAGCGCCTCCGCGGCGTCGGCCTCCGAGCGCGCCTGCATCAGCTGCAGACGGGCGAGCAGGATCGCGCCGTCCGGTATCCAGCCGAACCACCGCGAGAGGTTGCCGATCCAGGGATGCCAGGGCTCATCGACACCCGGGACGGCGGCGCCGAGCAGGGCGTAGCCAGCGGCGCAGGCCCCGAGGGGGCTCGCGCGCTTGCCATGCAGGAGGTCCTCGGCGGTCCTCCCGACCGAGTCCGCCAGGCCATCGTCCACGCGCAGCAGATCAACAGCGGAGAGGACCGAGCCCGAAGACAGATACGCCAGTAGTCCGGCGAAGCCCTCGTCCTCGATGAACACCCGCGTCCGGGCCGATTCTGCATCGCCCACCAGCAGGAGGGCAACGGGACTCTGCCAATCGTGCGCGCGCCAGGGGACCGGCAGGCAGTGGAACCTCGATCCGGTCACCGCATAGGTGCGGCTCCCCGGCTCGCCGATCACGCGCCACCTCAGCTCGTCATCGGGACCGGAGGGCTCGGGGAGGAGCGACGATGGACCGACCGTGCCGGCGAGCTTCCGCATGAGCCGTCCATCGGCGGCGGCAGCGGCCATCGCCCGCCAAAGGACCAGCGGATTCCCGTCGACCGCAGGGGTGGCGACGGTCTCGACGACCATCAGGCCGTCATGGGCCCGGGAGGGTCCGTCCGCGGCGCCCGAGTAGCGGCGGGTCAGCCTGGCGGCCGTGGCACCGGCCGCCCCCGGCGGACCCCGCCGCGGGCGGGTCGGCTTGGGCGGGGGGGCGGGGCTCGTACGGCGGCGGGGAGCCAGCTTGAACCTGACCGCGACGGGGACCCCCTCGGCAAGTTCCACCTCGCGGGTGTCCAGCAGCCCGTCCGGCGTCGCCAGCCGGATCTGCCAGAGTCCGGGCGCGAGGCCATCGACCGACCGCGCTCCGACCGAGGATACGGAAACCTTCCGCGGCGGTGTCCTGCCGCCATCCCCGATCCGCGAAACCTCGGCCACGAGGCCGATCGGCCGGGCGGCGCTCGGATCGCCGACCCTGGCGATCTCGATGCTAAGCGAGGCCATCGCGGGGGAACTCCACTATCCGGAAAGGGGGGCTGAGGGTTGCCGGCGCACTGCTCATGGTCCGCCCATCCGTGAAGCTGACGGACCAGCTGTAGCGGGCGCCGGCCGCCCTGTCGCTCCTGAAGCGGTCGCCGCGCCACGAGCACTCCGGGCTGTCAGCCCATGGGCTCGGCCAGTCGAGCACGGGCGCGCCTTCGGAATGGAGCGCCACTGCGGCGAGATCGTCGGGCGGTGACTCGCCCTCCTCGGTCCATGTCGGGTGAAGATAGAGCGGCACAACCGGGGGCTCCGCGAGACGCTGGAAGTCGAAGGAGGTCTGCTCACCGCTGGTCGGCACCTGGAGGCCCTTGTCGTCCTCGTCCGCGAACTCCTCCGCGAGGCCTGTCAGCGCGCGCTGCAGTCCGGTCGTCTCGACCCACCACTCGCCGCGGTTGTCGTTGGCGCCGAGGCCCCGGAGCCCCTTCAGGAGGTTCTCTGTGAAGAGGCTGGGCCTCCCGGGCCGGCCAAACGCGGGCGCACCTGACGTCGTCGCGAAGTAGACCGACTGCCGGAGCCCCACGGTGAACGGCGTGCGCACCGCCATCACCGGGTCGGGCTGCGCCGCATAGTCCGCCATGAGGTTGGGCGAGTGGACGCGGCACGCATCCACGAAGAAGAGCTGGCGCGTGGCCGCGCACGAACGCATCGCCTCCTTCATCCCCTCGAAAGAAACCGAATGCTCGAAGGGCTGCATGGGCTCCGAGCCGAAGTCGCGCGGCAGCATCGCGAGCTCGAAGCCGCGGCCGACCCCGTGCCCGCAGAAGAAGAACAGGGCCAGGTTGCCGGGATTCGAATCACACCTCACCCGCCAGGCCCGTATCGCCCGCTTCAAGGCCGCCTGATCGGGGAGCTCAACACCCTTGAAGACCGTTCCGTCGGGGCGGACGTAGTCCCGGTCCCCGGTCGCGTCCGAGAGCAGCAGGTCAACCGTCGCGAGCGATGCCGCGGGGTCCGCGTGGCTCGAGACGAGCCAGTCGGCGATGGCGCGCGCGGACGCCGGAGGTGACGACAGCTGGCCCATTCCCTCCGCCAGCCTTGGGTCGGCGGCTTCGGCCCCTCCGAGGAGCCACGGATACCCGCCGACGCCGATCACGACCGCGTGCGTGGCGGGAGTGCCCTCCGCGACGTTCTCGTAGATCAGGGTCAAGCGGCCCCCACCATCCTCCCAGCGGGCATCCACCAGCGGATGCCCCATATTGCGATTCAGAGCATGGAGGGAGTGCGCCGTCAACTTGCGGCGCCACGGGCTCGGCCGGCCCCGTCCGACGCCTTCCGAGGCGTCTCCCGCCGGGAGGAGTCCCCCCATCTGGCGTTTGACAGGAGAGTCTCCGACGCTCTAGGCTGCGGATCGCGGACCAAGAGGGGGAAACGGCGAGCGCCGGACCCATCGCGGGACGCATGCGTTCGGTTAGCCTAGTCGTAGACCACTCGTGAACACATATCAGGATAAGATGCCGCCCGCCGCCTTGGCGAGCGGCCTCGCTCCGAGGAACAATGCCCAAGCCTAAGTTCAAGACCGCGCCCAATGCCTTCGCCGACCTCGACACGGCCGCCTTCACGCGCGCCTACGTGGAGTGGCTGAACCAGGGTGGCCGCGCGCAGGTCGAGGCTGCCATGGAACCCGTGCGCCGCGACGTCCGCGTGCTCACGCGGTCCCTCGAGGTCCGTCCGGAGATGCTCAGCGAAGCCGTGACCTACTGACGCAGTAGACGCCGGGGGGGCGATGGCAGACGACAAGAGCGGCGGGTCACCCGTCGTCCATCCATATAGTCCCGACAAACTCGCAGACCTGCTCGTCGAGGCGAGCGCTCGCTCCGAGGGCGAGCGGGAAAACCGCTTCGTCCGGCGCAAGCATCACTTGTCCTACCTCCAGGAATACCTCCGGACTCTCGCCTGCGCCTCGATAATCGTCGAGCCGGGCTATGTGGACCGCGACTTCCTAGAGGACTTCTCGGCCTATCACGTCCGCAGCTTCCACCCATACGCGAGGCTGTGCACCAGGCTGCACTTCCTCAAGACGCCGCTGACGCAGGACCAGCTGACCAAGGCGATGTTGCGCAAGGAGGGCGCTCCGAACCTGCAGAACTCATACTTGGGCTTTGTGGTCCTCAGGCCGCTGCCCCTCACCGTCATCGGCCGCACCTGCCTGCGGACGTATCCCGCCACCGGGCAGAAGCAGCGCATATTCCCGACGCTCTACCGTCAGGAGATTGACCTCTACGGGATGCGGCTCCACGTCGAGTCCGTGGCCTTCCAAGAGCAGGACCGGGACGTGGCCGCCTGCGCGACGAGCGCCCTCTGGTCGGTGCTCCAGTGCACCGGCCGCAAGTTCCAGCACGCTATACCCTCACCGGTCGCCATCACGGGAACAGCGGCCGCAACGGGCGGCTACGACGAGCGGATGCTGCCAGCCGTAGCCGGCCTCACCATCCGACAGATCGCGGACACCCTTCGCTACGTCGGGCTGGAGCCGCACCTCATACCCCTGGAGAAGCACAAGGAGGAAGGTGGGACGGAGGTCGGGCCATCAGGAATCGAGGGCACCTCTCCGGATGCCGACGAAGTTTCCAGCGGGGCCGCCCCGCGGACGGCCGCTTCCCGGACAGACGCGATCGAGCGGACGAGGCTGGAGTTCAAGGCTGCGGTGGCCGCCTACCTGCGCGCAGGCATCCCGTGCCTCCTGCTGATGCGCGTCACGGAGGCGACGGGCCGTGAGCCGGAACGCGACGTCAACCATGCCGTCGCAGTCACCGGATACCGTCTCGGCCGGGGGCCGGCGACCGGCTACGGCGAGAGCGGCGTGATGCTGGACGCGTCCAGGATCGACAAGATCTTCGTCCACGACGACCAGGTCGGCCCCTTCGCGAAGATGAAGTTCGCCGAGGACGGAACGCTCGACGTCTCGTGGCCGATCGGCGGCGGTCAACTCGGCCAGACGCTGGCGCGGAGCCACACCCTCGTGGTTCCACTTAACCACAAGATTCGTGTCCCGTTCGCGACGGTGCTCAAGCTAACGCTCGAGATAGGCCGCCGGCTGGACGGCGCACTCGAGAGCTTCCCTGGCTCGGGGGAACTCCTCGGGGAGCAGCCGGTTAGCTGGGACATACAGCTCTCGTCGCTCAGGGACCTTCGGAAGGAGATCGCTGAGAGTGATCTCGCGGATGGCGAAAAGAAACGCCTCCTCGAGAGCCGGATGCCGAAGCACCTGTGGCGGATCATCGCGACGATCAAGGACGGCGCCGTGCTCGAGCTCCTGCTCGACGCCACAGACCTCGTCCAAGGCGAGATGCTGGTCGACACGGTGGTTTACGCGTCGCAGGCCGCGATCCTGTTCGGCACCATCTTCTCGAACGCCGACCACCGCTTCGACACCTCACCGGCGCACCGCCGGATACGGCGCGCCTTGGCAGCGCTGGCCCTGCGCGCGCCCGCATCCCCGAGCAAGAGATAGGTCCAAACCGGATCTTCTCCCCGCATTGCGTTTCGCAATCGCGGGCCATAGCCTCGGCGCCGCATCGACTCGGTCGAGCACTGCAATGGGGGTGGGATTGGCGAAAAAGCGCGTATTCATCAGCTTCGACTACGATCACGACTCCTTCCTGAAGGAGGCGATGGTCGGCCAGGCCAAGCTGCCCGACAGCCCGTTCGAGCTCGCAGACTGGTCGATCAAGGAGCACATCGACGGCAACTGGAAAGCCAAGGCGACGACCCGGATCCGGTCGGTCGACATGGTGGCCGTCCTCTGTGGCCTGAACACCGACACGGCGGTCGGCGTCAGCGCCGAGGTCAAGATCGCCCAGGATGAGGGCAAGCCCTACTTCCTGCTGGCCGGCTACAAGGACAAGGTGAACGTGAAGCCCACGGCGGCCAAGGCTTCCGACAAGCTATACAAATGGACCTGGGAGAACCTGAAGAGCCTGATCGAAGGCAACCGCTGAGGTGAAGCGCGCGCTGGTCGTCGGCATCGACGCCTACCCGAACGACCCGCTGACTGGCTGCGTCAACGACGCGGTCGCCATGGGCACGGTGCTGGCGACGGCGGGCAACGGCGATCCCAACTTCTCGGTCAGGTCACTGACCAGCCAGGACCACGAGGTCACCGCCGCGGTCCTAAACGAGGCTGTGGAGGAGCTGTTCGCCGGCGACGCCGAGACGATCGTCCTCTACTTCGCCGGCCACGGCATCATCAACCGCGAGACCAACACCGGGCACATCGTGGCGCAGGACGGCCGCAAGGGGGGCTGGGGGATGTCGCTCACCGACATCCTCGGCCTCGCCAACCGGGCCTACCCGAGGATCAAGTCGAGCGTGATCATTCTCGACAGCTGCCACTCCGGCTTCGCCGGGGAGGTGGCCGCGCTGGCACGGGAGGACGTTTCCGTCATCGGCACCGGCGTCACGATCCTCACCGCGAGCCACCGGGAGGGCACCGCCGCGGACGGGGTGAAGCACGGCCTCTTCACCGAGATCGTCCTCGACGGTCTCCGGGGTGCCGCATCGGACGTGCTGGGCAACATCACGCCCGCCGCGCTCTACTCGCTCGTCGACCAGACGCTGGGGCCATGGGGCGGTCAGCGGCCGATCTACAAGGCGAACGTCCAGACATTCGTGACGCTGCGACAGGTCGAGCCCCGTGTCCCGAAGGAGTTCCTGAGACGGCTGCCCAACCTCTTCCCGGACGAAACCTCGGAATTCCAGCTCGATCCGTCCTACGAACCCGCGCGGGACAACGTCCCGCCCGAAATAAAGGCGATCCCGGTGAACGAGGCGCACGTGGCGATCTTCAAGGGCCTGCAGGCGTGCAATCGCAACGGCCTCGTCGTGCCGGTCGGGACGGAGCACATGTATTACGCCGCGATCGAATCCAGGAGCTGCCGGCTCACGGCGATCGGCGCGCACTATAGGAAACTGGCCGAGGAACGGCGCTTTTAGGGGAACGGCGATGCGGAAATACGTGATCCTGCGGCGTCAGCCGACCACGAGGGGCGGCAACAAGCGCGGGATCGAGACCTTCGGGGTTGGCCATTCGTCAGGCGGCCAGACCAAGCAGTTCGCCTACGAGCGGCTCACCGATAGGGCCGCCGCGTCCATCGCCGCCGAGCCGGAGGTCCAGGCCATCGCACCGGCTATGCCGACGAAGCTCATCAGGCCGCTCAAGGCGGCCGGCTCAGGAGGCCGGGACGTCTGGGGCCTGGACGCCGTCGGCGCGCGCGCGTCCGGCTTCACCGGCAAGGGCGTTACCGTCGCGATCCTGGACACGGGCATCGACGCGACCCACCCCGCCTTCGCCGGCGTCGACATCGAGCAGCGCGACTTCAGCGGCGACGGGGACGGCGACCGCGAAGGCCACGGCACGCATTGCGCCGGCACGATCCTCGGCCGGGACGTTGACGGCACACGGATTGGCGTCGCGTCCGGCGTGGAGCGGGCGCTGATCGGGAAGGTCCTGGGTGACCGGGGGGGCGGCGACTCCGAGATGATCGTGGAGGGCATCCAGTGGGCGCTCTCGCGCGGCGCGAACATCATATCGATGTCGCTGGGGTTCGACTTCCCCGGCATGGTGAAGGACTGGACCGACGACAACTGGCCGGTGGACCTCGCGACCTCGAACGCGCTTGAGGCCTATCGCGTGAACCTGAGGGTGTTCGACGAACTGATGGGCCTCACGAAGGCGCGTGGCGGCCTCGGTGGCGGCGCGCTCATCGTTGCGGCTTCAGGCAACGAGAGCCAGCGCCAGCAGCATCCGGACTGGCGTATTGCCGCGTCGCTCCCCGCAGCAGCCGACGACGTCGTGTCTGTCGCTGCGGTCGGCCGGCACGGCGAGCACCTCGGCGTGGCGGACTTCTCGAACAGTATGGCGCTGATAAGCGGCCCAGGCGTCGACATCCTGTCGGCCAAGGCCGGTGGTGGGCTCGAATCCCTCAGCGGAACGAGCATGGCGTGCCCGCACGTCGCAGGCGTGTCGGCGCTATGGTGGGAAGCCATCAAGCGGGGTGGGCGAATCCCCACCCCGATCAACGTGAAGGCCGAGCTCATCTCGAAGGCGCGACGCGACGTCTTCGGGGACGCGTCCGCGGAGATCGACGTGGGACAGGGGCTGGTTACCGCGCCGTAGCCGGCGCCTTCGCGGCGATCGCGCCACAACCTCCCGAGATCGTGCCAGCTGCCGCCGGCACCGGCGATGCGCGATCGGATGCCCAAATCACGGGGCCACGCTTCGTCGATCGAGATCAACCGGCGCTGGATCGGCCGGCGCCCAGTGCAGGAGCCCGGCACGGTGCAGTCCGATCAATACAAGCGCGAGTTCGCCCAGTTCGTGAAAGACATCCGCAAGGTCCATTCGAACATCGCGAAAGAGGATGAGGCCGCGAGGAGGGCGCGCAAGGCGATGGTGCAGATCTTCGCGACCGGCGCCATCGCAGCCGCCCAGTCCGTCGGGCACGCCGTGGGGCAGGCCAAGGCCATCATCGCAATCGCTCTTGCAGACGAGCCCGACGCACTCGTCGTCGCCGCAGCCGATGGTGTTGATCCAGATACATTGAAACTCGTGAAGCCCCTCATCGAGGGCACTATCACGCGCCAGCTTAACAACATCTACGAGTTTGACGACTGGTTGCAGGGCAGCTGCACGGGCAACGCCTCCAACCGCGACATGGCGCGGGCCGTCTACGCTGGCGACGATCTCGCAAGCGAGCTATCCGACGAGGAGGACGAGGAGCACATCAAACCGCTGATGCCGGCCGAGCACCGCAGGTTGCGCGTCAAGCTCGGGCTGCTGCCGGGCAAGATAGCCGAGGACGAGCTGCCGCGCGCGCCTGTCCATCGAGCTCGCCCGGTACACCGTGCTGCGCGTCGACGAGGTCGCGAAGGTGTCGCGCCGAAAGATCATTGCGCTATGGCCAGACCCCGACCGGCAGATGGGAACGCGCGCGGTGAAGGTCACGCTCACGAAGCGGCTCAAGCCGCGCGTCGTCCGGATTCCGAATGCACTTGTCGAATAAAAGCACCCTTTGGCTTGCATGGCATGTCGGTGCCACGGAACGCCGGGCCGATGTTTCATCCTCGCGCGCGAAATGGCTCGGCTCTAGGTTGGCGGACCAACTGGACACGCTTCGGAGATAGTCGTGGATGATGATTACGTTTCGCCGCTGAAGGTCGAGATCGATGAGAATGGCCGGCGCACGCTGAGTCTGGTGAGGGCACCCGGAGCCTCTGCGCCGCTTGATGGTGATCTGCGGGAGAATGATGATGCAGCGAGCTTCTACCGTGCGGTGGCGGCGCGCCTCGCGCTCTTCGCCGTCACTGGTGTGAAGTTCACATATCAGGACTCCAACTCTTAGCCTCAATACGGTTGCACGATTGGCGATCCAGCCCCGTGCCAATGACCCGCTAGATCCGCATCGCTAGGGGTGGGCTGACCGTCTACAGTTCATGCCCACCCCGTAGTGTCCGTAGTCCGCTAATTCATGTTCTCACATGGGAATCGGCTGGCAGGTTCGGAAGGCCTGGCCGCCCCTCGCCAGCCAGAAGCCGGCTACCAGCTCCGCGAAGCGCATCTTCTGTTCCTCCGTCGCCCCCAATGTCACCATCATGAGCGAGAATGGCGTGGCTTGCGCGTTGCCGGACGAGTCGAGAAATCTGATCCGCCCTTTCAGCAGGAAGATATCTGCGACTGGACTCAGTTCATCATGAAACCACGCCGAATCGGTTCGCACCGGAACGAGGCAGACCACTGTTGCCACATGGCCAGCCACCCACTCCGCGTGGGCGCGCCGCAGCCACTTGAGCAGTTCGCTGAATGGAGGGTTCACGAACGCGAGCCTGCCGGACCACGTGTCCACCAACCCGTCTCCGCCTTCGCTCAATAGGATGCGGCGGCGGGCGACAACCGGGCTGAGGACGTGGCCGCAGGGGTCTATGTCGACCTCACCGAAAGCGGCGTAGACGCTCTCCATGAAGTCACCTGGCGTGAATCGGCTGTCGCGATCCTGCTTGTCGGCCTGTCCCCAATAGGACCGTTCGGGCGCCCTTCGCCTGGCCTGTGGTGCGAGGACGGCGAGCAGCTGAAGCAGGCTGGCGACCGAGCCGCGGCCATTTTCCAGGCTGGAGACAGTCCCGCGCGCCAATCCCGCTAGGGATGCCGTTTTGTCCAACGAGAACGATCTTGCCCGGCGACGCGAACGCAGCTGCTCGGCCAGTGTCGTTCCGGGCCCGAGTCCGGCCAGTCGGAAGTCGAGCGCATCCATCGCGCGGATTAGGTTCTTCACCGACCCGACACCGTTCTCAAGCCTCTTCACGGTTTGCGCATCGACTCCGATCCGGTCCGCCAACGTCGTTTGCGACCAGCCTGCCGATCGCCTGGCCGCCTTCAAATTAATGATCAAAATATGACCTCAGTTGGTATCACTTCTTAAGCGAGAAGTCGGCGCAGTAGCGCGGTGTGTATGTCAAACGCGAGCGCTGCGCTTCTCGCAGACGAAGACTGTCTGGATGGAAGTCCGACGCGCCTCGATTAAGAAGCGATATGGACAGCAAGTATTCCATCCAGGAAAACGACTGGGCCGGCTGGCTCGAGGTGCCGACATCGGCACCGGGGTGGGCTGCCAGCCCGGTGATGATCACCGGCGTCTTTCCGCTGAAGACGGGTCAGGGACGGCTGTCGCTCGACTTCATCCAGCCGCTCTCACCTGGAGGAGGTCTGAACCGCCCCGGGTTTGTCGGAGGCCCCAACTCCTGAGAGGAAGGGGCTATGACGAGCAAGACGACCGACAAGTTTTCGCCTGAGGGTTGTGGGCGGTGCGGATGGTGCTTGACCAGGAGAAGGCTCATTCGTCGCGTTGGGCCCCGGTGGTTTCGATTGCGGTTAAGATCGGATGCGCGGGGCAGACGCTGCACGAGTGGGTGAAGAAGGCCGAGGTCGACAGCGGCATGCGGGCCGGGGTGGCAAGCGATGTTGCCGACCGGATGAAGTCGCTGGAGCGGGAAAACCGCGAGCTGCGCCAGGCTAACAAGATCCTGCGTAAGGTGTCGGCGTATTTTGCGATGGCGGAACTCGACCGACGAGCGAGGTGATGGTGTCTTTCATCGACGCACACCGTGAGGTGTACGGGGTCGAGCCAATCTGCCGGGTTCGTCCGATCGCTCCGTCCACCTATCATGCTCACACAGCCAGGAAGATTGAGCCGACCAGACGGTCGGCTCCGTCTCGGCTCGACGATGCGCTGGGGCCGGAGGGGTGCCGCGTGTTCGAGGAAAACTTCCGCGTCTACGGCGTGCGCAAGGTCTGGCGGCAGCTGCGGCGCGAAGGGTTCGACGTCGCCCGTTGCATTGTTGCCCGACTGATGCGGACGATGGGCCTGGCTGGCGTGATCTGCGGCAAGCCGGTGCGCACCACTGTCAGCGACAAGGCCGCACCGTGTCCGCTCGACCGGGTGAACCGACATCTCCGCGCGCCAGTACCGAACATGCTGTGGGTGTCGGACTTCACCTATGTCGCGACCTAGGCTGGGTTCGCCTACGTGGCGTTCGTCATCGACGCCTACGCCCGCCGAATCGTTGGCTGGCGCGCGAGTCGGAGCGCACACGCTAGCTTCGTCCTGGATGCGCACGAGCAGGCTCTGCACGATCACCGGCCAGTCTATCGTGGCGGCCTAGTTTGCCATAGCGACCGCGGGTCGCAACACGTATCCATCAAATACACCGAGCGCCTGGCAGAAGAGGAGATCGAACCGTCGGTCGGCAGCGGCGGCGACAGCTAGAACAACGCTTTGGCAGAAACCATTAACGGCATCTACAAGGCCGAAGTAATCCATCGCCGTGGGCCGTGGCGCGGCTTCGAGGCGGTCGAGTACGCCATTCTGGAATGGGCAGACTGGTTCAATCATCGCCGGCTGCTCGAGCCTATCGGCAACATACCACCCGCCGAAGCCGAAGAGCAATACTATGCTGCCGCGACCATCGTCGATATGGCGGCGTGACTTACATCCAACGGCGTCCGGCAAACCTGGCGCCGTTCACCCAAGCCAAGCTGATATCCGCAATTCGAGGCCAATATGTTCGTCCAAAAGTGATGCTACGCTGGGTGGGGTGGATACGCACATCAAGCCGTTCGGCTACCTCGAACTAGCAGTCTGCAATGGTCAACACGTCTATCATGATAGCGCGTATAGTAAGTCGCAATCGTAATTTGTAATTTATCTTACAGATTCATGTTCGATAAATTAACATTTAAAATAACATAATGTGAAGAGGTGTTTTATGGGAAACTTAGACCTGGTAAGTCCAACTTTCGATACGCTTAGACAGCCTATACATGAATCATCAGGCTTAACCCCAATGTCTGGAAGTCCATATCTCGTAAATATGGATTGGTTTTGCTCATATTTGGGTTTTAACAATCATAGAAAAGAATTAATAGAGATATTTTTAGGTTATATCGATAATTTGAAAATCTTTGAAATAAAGCCTACCTTCGCGTTGATTGGAGGGAGCTTTGTATCCGATAAATCTGAACCTAAAGACATTGATGGCGTGATTGCTTATACCGGATCTGAAAAATCAGATTTCAAAGGAATAAAGGAAATAGTTAACAGAAAGAACATTTTTTTAGATATAAGATTGGTTCCAGAAGATACAGGTGGAATTTATCTTACGAAAATACTTTGTTATTACCACGAATTATATAGTAGGAATAGGATGAAAGGTAGAACAAGTTGCGTTCTGATTGATATATCTGAATTGTCTTATGCTTCGAACAAATAGATATGATGGAAACTAGTTGATTGGGGTTTGACCCATTGATGTGACCATCGCATTCTGTTTCAGGCTCCGCAAGGAGACGAGAATGAGCGACCTGTTTTGGCTTGCGGATGACCAGATTGGCCGATTCCGGCCGTTCTTTCTGAGGGTTATGGCAAGCGTCCGGTGAATGATCGCAGCGTGGTGAGAGGCATAGTGTTCGTCAACCGCAACTGGCCGCGTCGGTGGGATGCGCACAAGGATCATAGTATGGACAAGAAGCTGTATATCCGATGGAACCGTTATTAGGCCAAGGCAAGCGTGTTCAGGTGGATGCTGGAAAGGCTGGCTGCAGTGGGCGGCGAGCGGAAGACCTTATATGATCGATGTCCACTATCTGAGGCCGCACTGCACACCATGATAGGTGGCTTGGGATCTGGACGGCGGGGATGAGTAGGTTGCGGATCTTGCAGCGACCATGATGGCCGTGAGCAGGAGGCAAGATGAGCAAGCGCCCGCGCCAGTAGCACAGCTCGGCGTTCAAGGCGAAGGTGGCACTAACCGCCGTGCGGGCCGGGAAGACGCTGGCCGAACTGGCACAACAGTATGACGGTCACCCGAACCTCATCAACCAGTGGCGGGTAAGGCTGCTGAAAGGTGCCGCGGACGTGTTTGGGGCAAAGCCCCTGCGGCCGATTCCGCGGTCGAAGTGACGGTGCTGCAAGCCAAGATCGGCGAGTTGCCGCGGGCGAACGATTTTTTGCCGGTGCGCTCGGGAAGGCCGGTCTGTTGCAGAGCGCAGCCGATGATCGACCGTGGTCATGCGCTGCCGTTGGTTGACCAGGCGCGACAGCTCGGCATCAGCCGCGACAGCATCTACTATCTGGCGCACGCCATGCCGGACGCCGACCTGACCGTCATGTCGCGGATTGACGAATCGCACCTGCTCTGCCCGTTCGCGGGCAGCCGGATGCTGCGCGACCAACTCCTGCAGGAAGGGATCAAGGTGGGCCAGTTGCATGCCGCGACGCTGAGAAAGCGGAAGGGACTGGAGGTGCTCTACCGCCGCCCCAACACGTCGAAATCAGCACCGGGCACAAGGTCTACCCGTACCTGCTTGGCAAGGGTCGCTGGCGCGACAACGTGTTCAATGAGCACCTCTGGCGCTCGGTGAAATAGGAGGAGGTCTACCTCAACGCTTACGCATCGGTGCCCTACGCCCCGCGAGCGTCAGCCGTCATCTGGCGTTCTATTACGCCGTCAGGCGCTACTCCGCGCTTGGCGGACGCACGCCCGACCGGATATACTTCGCAGAGCCGCTTCTCCCAGCGACAGGATCTAGGGTCAGGACTCGTTGATCACAGCCAGAAGATGACGGTGGCGGCGAGAGCGATGGCCGAGAAGAAGGCGGTGGGGCAGCGATCGTAGCGGGTGGCGACGCGGCGCCAGTCTTTCAGACGGCCGAACATCATCTCGATGCGGCTGCGTCGTCGGTAGCGCTTGTCGTATCTGATTGGCTCATTGCGGGATTTTCGGCCTCGGATACAGGCCTGGATGCCTTTGGCATGCAGGGCGTCCCTGAACCAGTCTGCATCATAGCCGCGGTCACCAAGCAGCCACTGTGCTTTTGGCAGATCATCGAGCAGCGCTGCCGCGCCAGTGTAGTCGCTGACCTGGCCTGCTGTCATGAAGAAGCTCAGCGGGCGTCCGTTCGCGTCGGCGACCGCATGGAGCTTGGTGTTCATGCCGCCTTTCGTTCGCCCAATCAGGCAGCCGAGATTCCCATTTTAACCCGCAGGCTGGATGCCGTGCGGTGCACTTTCAGGTAAGTCGCGTCGATCATAACCGTCTTCGGCTCGGCGTCCGCCGCTGCCAAGCCCTCCATCATCCGCGTGAACACGCCTGCCTCACCCCAGCGCTTCCAACGGTTATACAACGTCTTGTACGGGCCGTAGTCCTTGGGTGCATCTCGCCAGCGCAGCCCGTTGCGATTGACGAACACGATACCGCTCAGCACCCGACGATCGTCCACGCGCGGCTTACCATGGCTCTTGGGAAAGAACGGCCGAAGCCGTTCCATCTGATCGTCCGTCAGCCAAAACAGGTCGCTCATTCCAGTCTCCTCTCGGAGCCTGAATCAGATCGCGCGCCTCACATCAATGGGTCCTGACCCTAATAGCGGCAATCCACTTATCCAAGCCGCGAGCTTGTGCAGGCAAACCGAGCCACCTTTCTCCATCTGTTCCTCGGTCAGCGAAAACAGGTGGCTTATCTCAGTCACCTCACGGAGCCCGAACCAGATTGCCCACCTCAATTGGACCGGCTCTGTCCCTGACGGGACACCCCAAAAAATAACAGCATGAACATTGCTTTATAACTGGCAAAAATTCTAAATTCCGCCAAAATGCCAACTTACTGTAACATTTCGCGTGCTAGAAACTGACTTAACCTTGACCAGCAATAGAGGCTCTTGATGCGACAGCTTACCGAGATCGAAATCGAGTTCGTTTCTGGAGGAACATATATCCCGGGCTATGGCTGGGTAATTGATGGTTCCGGCAGCGGGGGTGGTTCTGGCGGCAGCGGTTCTGGCTATCCTGGTATGGGTGGATCCGGTGGTTGGGGCGGTTCCGGGGGCTCTGGCGGCAGTCAGGATCATGCAGGCCAGTCGGCGCCAACGGATGATTGCGCTGCAAGCAATGTTAACAAGGACATCGTCGACAAATCAGAAAGTTATAAATATGAATATAACGGATTTGTCTATCGCGATCAGGATGGAGTCATACGCTCGTCGCAAGTTCTGACAAGTCGCCAGCCTACTACCGTAAGTGGCTTTACCTATGCTGATTATGGTGTGCCACCGGGGGCAGTTATTCTTGGTTCTGTCCACAATCATCCGACGCATACGTTGCAGAATCCCAATGACCCGAATAGCGCAGCTTATCCGGTTCCGGAATGGTCCCACGACGCCCAATCACAGCCTTCATGGCATGATATGCAAAATATGAAGAACGAAGCTGAGAGACAGAGAGATGCTGGGATTCAAGGTTGGCAAAATTATACAACATATATTTCATTTAATGGAGCGGTGAAAGAATTTAAGTATTCAGATCAGGACTGGTCGAAGCACCCTGCCGAAAATCCCGGCCAAGCTACATATGCAAAAGAATCTAATTATACACCCTGTAATTGAATGAGTGTTGTATGATTGAGAAATTTGTATCTCTTGCTCTTGCTGTCTCGCAAGTTGGAAGTGGGCATCAGGATGCATTGATGCCGCCGGAAATTTTCGAACCTCCTGAAGCTCAAGGTATTTCTGCGAAGTATGTGGTAAACTGCGGCAGTAGTCACATATTGATTGATTACGCTTCTTCGAAAACCTATTTTCGTTTGAAAAAAATGAACATAGGGAATAGGAAGGTAAGTAATCTAGAGATAGCGCAGCTCAACAGCTGGCTATCTGATCTTCGCGGCAGCTCTTTTGTAAGAGTCTTTTGTGGGGCGGATGGTGCTGATTTCGTATTCAAAGAGCTATTCACTCGGGATAGCAATCCATTTAGGTCGGTCGAAGTGATATACAAGAATGGGAAATTTTCTCTTCTCAAGTCAGCAAAATAGTTAAATTAGATATGACTGGCATGGTCGGCAAAAGTAAGCCTCAACTAGAATTTTACTTTATCATAAAGTATTATTTTAGCAAAGCAGTCCAATGGATATAACGTAGACGAGCCTGAAATTCATCTGTTGGCATTGCAGTTGCGTTCTTGATTAAAAAAGATGCTCGCGTCGAGCGGCGGTTTGATGTTCGCGTCGCCAGCATGGCCAAGCGATAACGTGACGAGGCTCGATGCGCCGCTGTGCGAGCCTGATGACGATACGGCGGAGTTCCTGGGCGCACCGGCGGATCAGCTCCGTGGTCCCGTCCAGGCTCTTTTTTTGGGGGGGCATGGATGGCCGCCAGTATCGCGAAGGCCAGCATGACGAGCGAGGCGTGCCGGTGCTGGCCATGCCAGGAGCGGGTCTCATGTGGGTCGAGGCCGAGTTCGTTCTTAGCGGTCGCGAAGCTGTCGTCGATGGCCCACCGATGCCCTTCCACTACAACAAGGGTTTCAATGGTCGTGTCGGCGGGCACCTGGTGGTGAATAAGGCAAGGTCATCACCGGCGACGTGGCGGCGGATCAACAGGCCTTTCGTCCATGTCCCGACTGCGCCATCGACATGTTCGTCGGCTTCGAGGTCGGCGAGTTCGAAATAGGCCCTGAGTCATGGAGGCGTTCGCCCTCGGTGCCTGACCCGCCGACAGATGCTACCAAGCAACAGATTAAGGTCGTTTACGATCTGCGCGGCGATGCCCGCGACGACCGGCTTGTCGCCCCCCGAGCCGAAGCGATGGTCGTCCTTCACGGCCAGCACATAACCCCTTCGATAGGCTCAGGACACGCTTGCCGGCACGGCGCAGCACCTGCTTGATGTCGCCGACGCCGTAGACCGCATCCGCCACGACCAGGCAAACGGCACATCGGCCGCGATCACGCGTTCGATCATCTTCACCGCCAACGCCGGCTTGGTTGAAAGCGCCGTACCCTCCGGCACACGCGCGGCCACCAAGCGTACCGGATCAGCGGCTCAGGTCTTGGGCAGATAGAGCGCACAGCCAACGAAAGCGTGGCCCTTGGCCTAAACATAAGTGGCGAACACGCCGACCTGGCAGCTGATCACCTAGCCGGCCGATCCGGCATATTGGCGCCCCGCGCCGCATGACGCCTTGCCCTGCTTCAAAAACCCGGTGTCGTCGACGACGAGCACCGCATCATTAGCGCCTAGGTGCTCAAGCGCATAGCCGCGCGCGATGTCGCGCAAGGCATCCGCATTCGACTGCCCGCGTCCCAGGATTGCCTGCTGCCGCCATGGTCCTGCATCGCCGGCGGCCTCGGCGCGCATACACCCCGTCTTGCAGCGCCCGTCGCTCAGCAGGCCATCCAGAAAACTGTTCGCTGACACCGCGACACGCGCCTGGCCTAATATGGGCTGCGTCTTCGCCCTTACCTCGCGCAGCGATGATGCCCACAACTCCAGCGTCGCCTCGATCATTGCTCCCGTCACCACGACCTACCCGTTATGATGACCCTTTAATTTAAAACACAATTAAAACGCAGATGTAACGCAAAACACTAGGCGCTGCTTAAGTCTGCTGGCTCGGAGGTTGCGGGACGCTCAGCTGAATCGTTGTGGCCGGAGCCTCATTGTCGCCCCCTGCCGGCGGGGCGGCATTAACCACGAGCGGCTGCCGCTCCATCTCGCGCACCTGCCCTCCGGCTACGATCATGACCCGCGATGCCGCATGGACGGCCAAAGGCCGGTGCGCGCTTAATACTCGTGTAGCGTCCATCTCACGCACTGTGCCGATCACTGCGGCTTCGGTCGCAGGATCGAGGTTGGCGGTGCCCTCGTCCATGAACAACGCGACTGGATCGCAGTAGAGCGCGCGCGCCAGCATGATTCGCTGCCGCTGACCACCTGATAGGGTCGATCCCATGTCCCCGACGAGCGACTCGAACTCGAGTGGCATTCGTCTTATCTCATCGATGATGGCTGCCCTTCTGCAACACTCCTCCACCTTCGTCATGTCTATCTCGGGATCAAAGAACGACACGTTCTCGGCCAAGGATCCGGCGAAGAGTTGATCCTCCTGCATCACCGAGCCCATGCGCGCTCTCCAAGTCCGATTACCTAACTTGCCTAAGGGCTTGCCGTCGATGAGGACCATGCCTGAAGTGGGTTCGAGCAGCCCCATCATGATCTTCATCAATGTGGTCTTGCCGCCTCCCGACGGGCCGACGAGTGCGATCATTTCGCCCCGAGCGACGTGGAGATTAACGCCCTTCAGAATGTCTGCGTCCCCATGACCATAGCGGAAGCTGACGTTGCGCAGCTCGATCTCACCATGGATCGGCGTCTCAAGCATGCCGGATGCCGTCGTTGGCTCCGGTTTAGAGAGGGCTATGTCGGCGATCCGCCCGAGGTGCACGTCGAGCAGGCGGTACAACAGACCCTGCTCGACCAAGCGGTTCGCCGCATCGAGGAACTGGGACTTGTATGCTTGGAAGGCGAAGATCATGCCGACGCTGAAGCCGCCCGATATGGCCATGCTGACGGCCACGTAGACGAACACGACACGCTCAATGGCCAGTACGCCGCTTGATGCGGCGGTGAACAGGGCGGTGACGCGGCCTAAGCGCATCTGCGCGTTGATGGCTGCGGCCTTAAGCGACTGCCAAATTCGCTGTCGGTTCGTCTCCTGTCCAAAGGCCTTAAGTGTTGCCGCGCCCCTGACCGATTCGATGAAGGCTGTGTTCTCCCGCGCATTTGCGGCTATCGAGTCCGCATTGACGCGCTTCATTGCGCCGAAGGACGCCAGCTTAAGGAGCACGAAGGCGATCCAGGCTCCGACCGCTATAGCAGCCAGCTTGGGCGAGTAGACGAACATGAGGCCAAGCGTGATGAATGCCATCGCGCCGTCGATCACCGCAGAAACCATTCCCTCGCTGACGAAGCTCGAAATTGGTTGGGTCGAGCCAAAGCGCGAGATCACGTCACCTACGTGCCTCTTCTCGAACCATGCCAGTGGCAGGCTGAGCAGGTGGCGGTAAAGATTGTCGATGATTTGGAAGGAGAAGGCGTTGGTCATGTTCAGGAGGGCCACCGATCGGAGCCAGCTTGTCAGCAGGTTAATCGCGGCGAGCCCGCCGAAGCCGATCGCCAGCATTTTCAGCAGCTGCTCGTCAGATGCGGGGAGGACGTTGTCGATCGCGAGCTGAAGGTAGAAGGGCGATGCGAGCGCGATGAGCTGAAGTATGCCGGAAAGGAGAAGCACGCCCGCCAGCGTGCCGCCTATACCGGTCACGCTAGACCAGAGTTGACTGATCCTCAGCGCTGGCCGTTCCCTTTGAGGGCGGAAGGTCGTGGCCTTCGATACTTCGAGAAAGACTCCGGTAAAATGACGGGAGAAATCAACCTCTCCGTAGCTTATCGCCCCGCGTGCCGGATCGTGGACGTGAAATCTGGCCCCTCGAATGCCGTTCGTTACGCGCGTAAGGACCACGAAATGGCTGAGGTTCCAGTGCAAGATGGCGGGCAGGCGGATTTCACGCAGATCGGACAGTTCACCGCGAAGCGCCCGGCACGAGAGGCCCACGTATTCAGCGATGCGGATGAGCGACTTAAGCGTCGCGCCCCTCATGCTAACGCCAAAGTGGCGGCGTAGCATCGGCAGGTCGGTCCGGAAGCCGTGATGCCCAGCGATCATCGCGACGCAGGCAAGACCGCACTCACTTGCCTCCGCCTGTCGGATCAGCGGCGTACGGCGTGCACCTCCGAAATCCAAAAGATCGACTACGCTCACGATCAGCGATCCCTACGCATGACGGCCCTGATTGGCTCCAAGAGCCAGTCGAGAAAGCTGCGGCGTTCGAGGACGATGTTAGCGGACAGCGTCATGCCGGGCTGGAGAGGCACCTGCTCGCCGAAGGCGGTTACTGTCTGGCTGTCCGGTCGCACCCTTACTCGATAGACAGCCTCTTCGGTGCGTAACGGTGCCGCGATCTCGCGCGGATCGAGAGCGATCCTCGATATCTCGCTTATCGTGCCGCGCTGACTGCCGAAGCGCTCGAACGGGAATGCGTCGTAAAGGAGTCGGACCTCTTGTCCCGATCGGACGAGTCCGATAGCGCGGCTTGGCGCATAGAGATCAACGTGAACCACCGCATCCTCTGGCATCAGCGTCATCAAAGGCACGCTTCCGTCAACGACCTTGCCTATCGCGGTTTGGATCGCAGTGACAATGCCGTCGTTCGCGGCCGTGAGGACGTAAGTCCGTCCGCCGCGCAGCTGCGAGCTTTGCAGACGAAGACCCTCGACCGTCGATCGCGCGCTGGCGATCTGGCCTTCCATCTCCGCTCGCAGCTGGCGCATCTGCTTGTTCGCGCGGAGTGCTTCCGCGGCCAATGAAGTGTTTTGCTGCAATAGCCGGCTGAGTGCCTGTCGCGCCGAGATAAGCTCGATGCGGCGGCGATCAATTTCCACCTGAGGGACGAAGCCTCGTTCGGCGATGGGTGAGATGCGTTTGATCGCCACCTCGAGTGATTGGACGAGTTCGCGCTGGAGTGCGATCTGTTTGGCGAGATCAATCTGCTGTCTAGTGCTGCCGTCGACAACGGCTTGGAGCGTAGCGCGTTCGCCCGACGCCCTCGTCCGAGCGATGCTCATCTGGCTCAGAGCCAACTCATGCTGCGCAGCGAGGGCGGTCAGCCCTTCTTCGGAAACCGTCGAGCCCTGCGCATATTCTTGCTCTAGCTGGACAACGGCGAGCGTCTGCCCCTTTGTAACCCGCTGACCGTCCCTCACCTCGAGCGCCCGGACGATGCCGGGACGGAGAGCGACGACCTTGGCCGATGGCGCATCGGTCTCGACGATCCCCTTGGCCGCTTCGATGCGAGAGTACCGACCAAGACCGATCCAGGCGGCCGACGAAACGACGAGCACGGCTAAGAGTATGATGACCAGATGCGCTTTCAGCGGCCGGGTCAGCAGCACTTCGCCTTGAAGGCGGGTCCTGCGAGCTTCCATCACCTCATTGCGGAACAGATCAGATGCCGCGGCGTCGTTCATCGGGCTGGCGCCTTTGTAATTCTTGAAAGGCTGGATACTTGGTTGACGCTCCATGATAGCGTAGCCTGAACCGCGACCATGAGCTTGCGTGCCAAGTCGGTTCGTCGGACGAACCTTCGGCGCCAATCGGCCGGATCGCAAAGCCGTTCCTCTAGGTCGCCATCATCGACCGCGGACGGGTATCGGAGCGTCTTAGCATACGCAGCGCTCACGACGACGCGCAAGCCACACACGCTCAGCATCTCTCTGTCTCCTTGGAAAATGAAGAGGTCGAGTAGCATATGCTATGCGAGATCGAAAAATCGGGTTCCGAAAGCGGTTCTGCGACGAATGGCAAGCAGTTGACGCCAGTAAGTCCGGTTAACATCGGAGCACCCAATGCGCCGTAAAGACAGGAGCGATCTTCGCAGCCTTCCCCTTTCAGCCAGAATGGTGAGCAGGCGTTTTCGCCTATTCAAGAGCGTTTTGGCCGGGAGAATAATTTGAATAATTCATTGACCATTTGGGGGCTGCCTCCTCGGACTCGTGCAACAAGACGGGTTATCAATTGAGAATTAGCAAACCCAAATATCACATTCCCCAATTGATGTAGCTTCGGCTGTCTAGCCAAGTCAATCTTCGTCCAAGGCGATGTTAATAAGTCGCTGTCGTTGGCGTCGTGATGATGGTATTATCGTTCAATTTTGCAATGCTTTCCAGTGTAATGTGAAGTCCTAGTTTAACTACCAATTCGTTACTTAACTCGACCACAAGCGCCCCGGCGAGACGGGTGATGATGTTCTCTTTGGGGGGGCATTGATGGAAAGGCTCAGCCCGCCAACCATGTCACTTCCGCATTTTGAAGACAGCTTTCCCATAACATGTTCTCAAAGCCTTTCCTCAAAATGGGCGCGAAGCGTCTCCGCTTCATAGGAAAGTTGAGTCCGTTTGCACAGCTGGTCGTGTCCTCCACAGGCACGATGCCCGTCGGAATGCACGAGGCCGGTGCCAACCGTCAGCAGTGATGCTGACCCCAGTACCGTTGCAAGAGAATGACGGTGCCGCTTCTCACCATGGCGCATTACACTTCGTCCCCTCTTGGCGATACGCACTAGGCGGCGGTTCACATGCCTTTGGCGTTCCCATCCGACGTACAGCGCGTGGCCGATCCGTCGAACAGCACATAGCCTTCGGACAATCAACCGTGTGGTGATCCGACGGTACGCACGAGCGCATCGTGTGCCTGCCGCGCCGTAGCCGGCGAACAAGGCTGACCTCGTCGGTAGATGCCGTCTGCCTCTCGGGGAGCGACTCCTACCACCCGCAAACGCGGCCCCTTCGGCGCACCTGGCTGGACCATCGCCATCCCGGGCCTGGGTCGGCGTGCAGCGGAATGTCTCGCCGACGGCGACCCCCTGTGCTGCCCCGAGCAGGGCAAGCATCATCACCGAGGCGGCAAAGGGATGGCAATCTTTCACACCTCTTCTGTCCGTGCCGGACGCATGTTCGTGAGCCCATGCTCGGGCAATACGTGTCCGTCGAATTCCTATTCGACGGCGCGAATGACGAAAACGTTGAGGTCGGTGTTCGGTCCCGATTTCGCGAGGTGAGATCGGACGAGGGCGTCGTTGACCTTGTTAACGGTCACGATCCATCTCATGTCGTTGTCCATGCCCTCACATCGCCGACGAAGATAATTCACGCGAAGAGGCCCCTTCAGCGAGACATCCGCATCGCGTCGACGGTGACAATCTCACCTCCGAGAAGCCTTTCCGCGTTCACATGCATGGGTGAGGAACGAACTCAAGTCCTCGGCCGGCGCCGTCTCCGCCTTGTAGACCACGCTTCGGCCGATTTTCTCTGACGATACGAGCCCTGCGCGCTCGAGAATCGCAAGGTGCGCGCTCATGGTGTTGGGCGCCGTGCCGATGGCGGTCGCGATGTCGCTGGATGCCATACCCTCAGGAAGCGCCTCGACAAGCGCACGGAAAGCCGCAAAGCGGCTCGCCTGCGCCAAGGCGCTCATGATCTGGAAGGCACGCATATTTTCCACTCCTACCGTTCTATGCTGGCTTCGCCTCGCAGCAAAGACTCCCGGCAAATATCGTTGATACACCGCTAACGCTACAATAATTCGCGAAGTATTGCATTATTCCGTATCGGCCCTATTTTGGGTTGGTCGGCGCTCGTCGCCAGTGCCGACGTAACCCTGTCGGCGACGATGGAGTGACACATGGACGCGATTGTCGCCGAGCTAACTGACGCCAGCTGGAACCAGGGTAGCCGGCCGTCGAACAACGATGCCGAAGAGCCTGCACACGTTGGCGCGCTGTTCCCCGATCCCCTCGACGAGGACGGCGCGGCGGACGAGATAGTTATCACCACGCGCCGAGCGATTGGACGCGTGGCCTTGGTGGCGACGGAGACCGCCACCCGTTTTCAGCGCGAGGCGGTAGAGCACGATCCGATGACCTGGATGTTCGCGCCCCGCGCGGTGTTCGATGGCGCGGCGGCGGTCGACGCTTGCCTCAACCGTGACGCCTGCATGCGCGGCATCCTGCTTCACGGCCTCGGCCTGGGCATGGATGCGGATCGCTCGTCGATGGACGCGCTGCTCGCCAATGACGACGACGACGGGTTCAATGAGCACGATTTTCCCCGTCTTTACGCCAACAGTTTCTCTGGGCGCGGCAAGCCGATCCGGGGGCGGTCCACCCGGGCGGCGCGGGTGCGCCTCTATACCGCTACCATCGTTGACACTCGCGACAACCGGATGACGCAGGTCTTCCACGCCAGCCTCGCTCGCGACGCCACCGAGGTCCGGACCCGCCTCGCGGGACGGTTTGGTCCCGATGTCGCCGAGCTGGCCGACATCCGCCAAGGGATACACGTCGCCTCGCCGCCGGTGATCGCGCTTGTGCCGGCGCCCGTCATTGAGCTCATCCGGCAGATGGAGCGCGACTGCGCCAAGCCGAGCGCCCGGACCTTCGCGGTGGACATTGAGATGGGCATCTAGGCGTGACCGGTCGATGGTGACCGAGTGACCACACCTCTCAGGGTGGACTGAAGCGCCTCCGCTCTGATGGCGCCCCCACCCTGTGCCGGCGGGCGTCTCTTTGGAGTTACATATGGACATGATGGTAGAGGCCGGTCGCGGGAGCGCGACCGGCGCCGGGGACGTGCGCGTCCTGTATCCGCTCCGGCTGCACGAGGGGTCGACCGGCGACGGTGCCGGCCGCGGCCCGCACATCGGTGTGGCGATCGACGTCGAGACCACGGGTCTCGACGTGAATACCGGCAAGGTGATCGAACTCGCCATCCGGCGGTTTCGCTACGATGCCAAGGGCGTCATCACCGACATCGACGAGGCGTTCGAGTGGCGCGAGGATCCGGGCGAGCCGCTTCAGCCGGACATTTCCGCACTCACCGGGCTGACGGACGCCGACTTGGCCGGTCGCGAGATCGACGATGACGATGCGACCCGGCTGCTTCGATCGGCTAGCTTCGTCGTCGCCCACAATTCGTCGTTCGACCGTGCTTGGGTCGAACGTCGGCTGCCCGGTGCCGCGGGCCTGAACTGGTGCTGCTCGATGCGGCAGGTGGACTGGCGCAAGCGCGGCTTCGACGGCCGCGTCTTGGGATATCTCCTGCTTCAGCGCGGCTACTATCACTGTGGACATCGCGCGTCGGCGGACGTGGACGCGCTCATTCAGATGCTGCGTCACGAGGACGCCGCCGGGCAGACCGCCCTGTCCGAGATGATCAAGACTGGCTCGAAGCCGACGTGGATCGTGCGGGCGCGCGGCGCGCATTTTGATCTCAAGGACCAGTTGCGAGCCCGCGGCTACCGGTGGGACGCTGCTGACGACCGTAAGGTCTGGTGGCGTGAAGTCGCAGATGACCAGCTCGTTCAGGAGCAGTTCTGGCTTGCGGCCAACGTCTACGCCGCGGAAGCCCGCCCGCAGAAGATCTGTCCGGAGGTGGTGCGCGTGACCCCGCGCACGCGCTTCCTCTGACCGCCGACGCGGTCGTCATCCCGAAGGAGAACATAAGCATGGCTAGGAAGAAGACTGCGGAGTCGCGCGCCCGGAAGTCTACCACTTTCTATACCGTCGCCCAGCCTCTGACGCCTGCGCTGGAGGCGACCATTGCACCCGCGTGGGGATCGGCTCGCGCGCTTGCGAGAATGCTGGGGACCGGCGGCGAGGTGGCTCGTGAGGAGGGCGTCACCCGCATCACGGGCCGCACTTACGCGACCTCCACAGGGACCGTGCCGGCAGCGGAAATCTATTTCGTTAATGGCGCCAAGCCGCGCGACGATCCTCGATGGTTGGGTGAGGCCGACAAGCTCAGCTGGATCGATCCGGCCACCGGATACGAGTGCATAATGTTGCGTGACAGCGGGGAAGGATTCCTGAGCGGATACGTAGGCGTGCCTGAGGCTCACCCGCTCTTCGGTTGGGATCACGATGCCGTGCCGACGGAGCTCGGTATCGATGTCCACGGCGGACTAACCTATTCACGGATCTGCGACGATGGTCCTTCGCCGCAACGCCGTCTCATCGTCGAGGCTAAACGGATTTGCCATGTCGTCGTCGGTGTGATCCCCTTGCTGCAGGCCACGGAGCACCGGGCGGGAGACGGGCATTGGTGGTTCGGCTTCCGCTGCAATCACGTCTACGACGTGGTGCCAGGCAGCGTTCGGGATCGCCAGCGCTTCATGGGCGCGGAGACCGCCGCCGAGTACCGGGACGACGGCTACGTCGTGCGGGAGGTGCGGAACCTCGCAGCTCAGCTGAGGGCGATTGCCGACGGCAAGCCGGTGCCTGAGCGGGAAGGCCCACCCCTTCCTGCCGTCGGCCTTGATCCGCAGCGGGGTGGGCGGTGAGCGCGCGCGACAGCCACCGGGCGGGGGAGCTGCCGTGGGGCTGGTGGCTCCGCTCGCGCGACGGCGCACTTGAGGACGAGGACGGTCGCAGGTGGAAGTCCGTGCGGGAAGCCTTCTGGCAGGGCGAGCTTGGCTTCGCAGACGTCCATTTCGCGGAGGAGCAGCACGAGTTGCTGCTGCGCGTCCTCTCGTCGAAGGATGCTGGCAGGTTCGGGCGGGTAGAGAGCCAGCATGACATCTTTGGCGGCGACCTGACGTTCCGTCGCTTCTATCTTTGCTGGTTGGCGTCGATCGGCATGCTCGGTAAGGCCGAGGGCGTTTTCAACAGGAACGATCCCTTCAGCGTCGGTCTCAGTCCGGCGGGGAGGTCGGCTCTGATGATGCTTCGTGCCACTAGGAATCCGGCATGGGAACCGCTGCCGATGACCGAGGTGATCGACGCCGTCATCGAATCGGATCGGGGCGATGCCGAACGCGCGCGCGATGATGCGCTGCAAACCTTCGAAGCATCGATCGGCCTTCGCCGTCATGTGTTCGCCCGAGAGCGGATCGGGGCATCGCACCTGATAACCCTGACGAGCATGGAGGCCGGAACCGGCGCACGAATGCCGGTGCGTCGCGTGACCTGGTCCATTTCATTCTCCGAGCCGGCCTCGCGGGATCACCTGTATGCCTGGCTCGCCGCCCGGATTGGTCGGTGGGACGACTGGGGGCAAATGGCGTATCGGAAGGGGGCGGACGTGTTCAGTCAGCACCTCCTCAGCCTGTCAGTGGCGTCGCAGATCGACGGTGAGACCCGGTGAGTGAGCTCGAACAGGCGACTATCCGGGAAATCGCCGGCAAGCGCGCCCGGGAAGAGGCGGCGATGCTCGACCGCATGCTTGAGCAGCTTCGCCTGGCCTCGTTCAGATCCTATTTGACCGCCACCGTCGTCTCGATGTCCGTTCTCGTGCCGGAAGTCTTGGAACTGGCGAAATCGGGGGTGGTGGACGCAATGCAGCGCCTCCGTCCCGGCCACATCTGGCCATCCGTCACCGCCCGTGAGGCGGAGTACGGTCGAACGGGAACGGCGACGAACCGGATGGTCAAAGCGGGAAGGCACTTGTCCAGGCGCCCGGCGCCGTTGATCGGCGATGCGATCATTTCGGAGGGCGTCTTCGGTCCGGTCGTGGAGGTGAAGGTGTTCGGCGGGTCGTTGGATATCGTGCTCCGCGGAGACGGCTTCTGGCTGTCGACCATGGACGGGGTCGGATACCTGATGGTCCACCAGGCGCTGCCCGCCACCGTTGTTGCGGCTCTTCCCGGACGCCCACTGTCGGATGTGCTTGACCATGCGCTGCTGCAGGGGCGCGGCTTTGTCATCTCGAACGCCGCTCAGGCGGGCGGCGGGTCGTCGCTGGCCTTCGACGTCGGCCGGTTGCCGCTCGATGTGCCGTGGAGACCATAGCCGGCACGAAGTCGGGAAAACAAACCCACTTCGGTAGCGCCGTCTTAATCGGCGGCTGTCATCGCAGTTTAGGAAGGGAGAATAGCATGTCGGAAGCTAAGGGCATGACGCGGCTAGCGCGAGCCAGGATCATTCGCGACCAAGTTGTCGAGATCGGTCACACCCGGGGGCGCTGGGCGAGCCTTGACCTAGACGACGGCCGCACCGCCCGTGTCTGGGAGATTGACGGAGACGGATGGACCGCATCCATCACCACCCGCTTCTCCGGCCTGCCGCGGAAAGTCGTCGCCAGGGACTACGACGAGGCAGTGCTGCTTCAGCTCGCCCCGCCGAAGTCGGACGATCTGCTAGTTGACGTCTACCATCCAGAGGCGGGGAAGGTGCTGTCACTTGGTCAGACCGGCGATGTGGACACGCTGATCGGGATGCAAGCTGGGCCGTGGGAAGCGTCCTTTGGGCTTCCGGCTCGCGATTGGTCGCCAGCCATTGCGCGTCGCCTGGAACGCCTAAAATCGAACGGTCGGGCGCGGTTCGCATCCTGAGGCAACCGATCGAGCCTGCCGAACTTAATCGCCAAGTTACGGAGCAAGCAATGCACATCGACCTGAAACGGCTGGGGGCCGAGCGCGATATCGACTCGTTCGCACGGGCGCCGATCGAACTCATGGAATCTTTAGAGCTCAACGCCGGAGCGTTGCGCGACTCGTCCTTGGCAGATCCGGAAATCACGAAGCAGGTCGGGGCTGCGCTCTCACGCGTCACCGCCTTTTCCATCACACCCCGTATGCGCCAGCTTCTGGCGATCATGAATTGGGTGCCTATGGATCCTGGGACAGATAATCTTTGGATCCTGGACGAGCCCGTCAGTTTGCCGCCGCACGCGAACGCCCTAGTCGCGGATGCGACGGCAAACTCCTATGCGGAGGGGATGACCGTGCTGTTCGGGCCGGATGACGGATCTTTCGCTGGCGGCGGCTGGCTGATCGAAGATGACGGCGACTCGTCGGTGGCGGGACTCCGCGCCAAGGTGAGGCTGATTGCGGAACGACGTTGGGTCGCCGCGTCCATCATAGCGCGCCACTGTCCGGCAACACACCTCGATCACTGGATCCGGAAGGACGTCGAGCGCATCAACGCAGGGCGTTTTCGCTGCGGTCTGCCCCTCCTCATGGTGCCTTCAATAAAGACAATCCAACGCTGGGGTCGCGACTTCGCCGCGGTCCACGCTCACCGCGCTGGAATTGGCAAACAGTGGCGGAACTACCGCTTCGACTAGACAATGGCAGGTCGCTCTGGCGACGATGGCATACTGCCTCGCTGAACGGGTTGCCCTAGCAGCGAGGCGTTCTTGTTTCGTGTGGATGTGCAGTACTCACATCTCGATGTCGGCACGGATTACCGTCATCCACCGCAGGAAAGGGAGCGCATTTCACTCAACCGCTCAACTGCAAACTAGCGCGACGGTTTGTGAAATCTGACAGGTCGCTGGATGCCCCGTGAGGATTCGAACCTCAATTAACGGAGTCAGAGTCCGTGGTCTTACCTTTAGACGACAGGGCAGCACCGCAGCGAGGGCGGTCCGATAGGCCGGCTGTTTTGCCATGTCAACGCCGAATCGTTCGATTCGTCGCAATGCCTTGTCGCGGACGGCGGGCTTCGCTAGGTTGATGGCCAAGCACCGAGCGGCGTTCGGCCGTGACGGATAGAACATAAGTGAGTGACGGCATGGGGGATCTCTCCGCCCGGTTGCCGCACCGGGGGGCGCGTGGCGCTCCTCGAAAGGCAGCCTCTTCGCCGGCGCGGCCGCGCTGGCCGGGTGCGCGTCATTACGCCGCGCTCGACCTTGGCACCAACAACTGCCGGCTGCTGATCGCCCGGCCGCAGGGCGACGGCTTTGCCGTGGTCGATGCGTTTTCGCGCATCGTCCGGCTGGGCGAGGGGCTGGCCGCTACCGGCCGCCTGTCCGACGCGGCGATGGATCGGACCGTCGCCGCGCTGAAAATCTGCGCCGAGAAGCTCAAGCGCCGCGACGTGACGCTCGCCCGATCGGTCGCGACCGAGGCATGCCGCCGCGCCAGCAACGGTCCGGCCTTTGTCGAACGGGTGCTGGAGGAAACCGGCATCCACCTCGACATCATCACGGCGGAGGAGGAGGCGCGCCTCGCGGTGCTCGGCTGCCATGCCTTGCTCGAACCGGGGGACGGGCCGGCTTTGGTGTTCGACATCGGCGGTGGATCGACCGAGCTGGTGCTGCTCGACGCATCGGGCCCGGTGCCGCGCGTGCTCGACTGGCATTCCGCACCCTGGGGCGTGGTGTCGCTGACCGAGAGCCTGGGCGCGGGCAAGGAAGCACCGATGGCGTCGGGCGCCTATGCCCGGATGCGCGCCTGCGTGACCGAAAGCTTCGCACCGTTCGCCAAGCGGCTGCCGCAGACGACCGAGCCGCGCCGGCTGCTCGGCACCAGCGGGACGGTGACGACGCTCGCCAGCGTGCATCTCGGCCTCGCATCCTATGACCGCTCGCAGATCGACGGGCTGATCGTGCCGGCCGAATCGATGCTGGCGGTCAGCCAGCGGCTGGCCGGCATGAGCCTGGCCGAACGCGGCACGGTGCCGTGCATCGGCAGCGAACGCGCCGATCTGGTGGTCGCGGGTTGCGCGATCCTCGAAACGATTCTGGCGCTCTGGCCCGCCGAGCGGCTAGGGGTCGCCGACCGTGGGATTCGCGAAGGAATCCTGCGCCGATTGATGGCAGGAACCCGATGACCCGCGGAAGCCCCCCCGGACGCCAACGTGTACGCACCGCCCGCTCGCGCTCGGCCCAGTCGACGCGCTGGCTGGAGCGTCAGCTCAACGACCCCTATGTGAAGAAAGCACGCGCGGAAGGCTATCGCAGCCGCGCGGCGTACAAGCTGATCGAGCTGGACGAACGCTTCAAGCTGCTGCGCGGCGTCAAGCGCGTCGTCGACCTCGGCATCGCGCCGGGCGGCTGGACCCAGGTCGTGCGCAAGGTGCGGCCGGAATGCACCGTGGTCGGCATCGACCTGTTGCCGGTCGATCCAATCGATGGCGTGACGATCCTGCAGATGGACTTCCTCGCCGATCATGCGCCCGACCGCCTGCGCGAGGAATTGGGCGGCGAGGCGGACCTCGTCCTCTCCGACATGGCGGCCAATACGGTCGGCCATCCGCAGACCGATCACCTGCGCACCATGGCGCTGGTCGAGGCGGCGGTGATGTTCGCCTGCGAAGTGCTGCGTCCCGGCGGCGATTTCGTGGCGAAGGTACTGGCGGGCGGTGCCGACAACGAACTGGTCGCGGAGCTGAAGCGCAATTTCCAGACGGTGAAGCACGCCAAGCCCCCGGCCAGCCGCAAGGATTCGTCGGAATGGTACGTCATTGCGACGAACTTCAAGGGGCGGCGGGAGAGCGAAGAATCGACAAAACGTCCGTCCGACGAATGATGGACGATCCCCTAGCCGTCCGATAGGATGGCGACGGCTTCGGGGGAGGTTGCTCGATGGGCTGGTGGGCGCTTGTGGGCATGGTCGCCATGGCGGGGCAGGCGGGGAGCGACGCCGACCGCGTCCGAGCCGATCCCTATTGCCGCGACATTTTCGGCATCGTCGCCGCCAGCGGGCAGGGTTTCGCGCCGATCAAGGGCGCGTGGCGCACCGATGACGACGAATGGGTCTCGCTCATCACTCTGCCAGGCGCCGATGAATGCAGCATCCGGCCCTGGACCGAACAGGATCTGGAATTCGCTTGCAAATGGGCGGTTGCCGACACCGCGACCGCCAATGCCACCGCCCGCACGATGGCGGACAAGCTGCGATGGTGCGCCTGGCATGGTCTGGATTCGCCGTCCGGTCCGCTGGCCGACATGCGGTCCCCGACCGCGCGCGGCGTGACCTTTCTGTGGGAATTGTGGCTGTCGCGAACCATGACGAAGGTCACCGTCGAGGCGCGCCAGAGCCCGCGTTCCGGCGCGGCCAGCGTGCAGTTCCGCGTGGAGCGGCGGCGATGATCGCGCGGCGGACAGTCGTCGGCGGGCTTGCCCTATGCGGATCGGGACTGGGATGCGCGGTGCATGCGCAATGGCCGAACAGCGGTGCGGGTGCGGCACCCACGACGCGGGTCGACGTGCCGGTCGGTGGCTGCGGCATGAACCTGGCGGAAGCGCGGCAATTCGCTCAACAATGGCGGATCAGCGAGGACCTGGACGCCGACCCCGATGACGAGGCGGCATCGCGTGCCGCGCTCGTGCTGGAGCGATATTTTGCGCAGTGCTCGTTCGCGGGCGAGGACTGGTTCGGGGTGAAGCCGCGCTTCGGCTTCTTCGACGACGGCAAAAGCCCCAATGCGTTCGCCACGCCGTTTCCCTTGTTCGGCAACCGCGCCGATGTCGACGGGACGGTGGTGTTCGGTCGCCGCCTGCTGGCTCAGCAACTCCAGCGCGGCAACGCGGCGTTCGCCGCGATCATGGTCATCGTCGCGCACGAATATGCCCATGCCTACCAGTTCCGCCAGCGTCGTGGCGGCAAATGCCCCGAAATCGAACTGGAAGCCGATTTTCTTGCCGGATGGTCGCTCGCCTGCGAAGCGGGCAAGCGACAGGGGCGGCGGTTGAGCGTCGATCTGGCATCGTCCGCTGCGACGATGTTCGAATTCGGCAGCTATGATTTCAACAATCCGAGTTTTCACGGCACGCCCGAACAACGGCGCGACGCGTTGCTCGCCGGCTATCGCGCCGGTGACTCGGGCATGTCGCTGGCCGACGCCTATCGCACCAGCATCCGTTCGACCGCATAGCAAAAGGGCGGCCCCGCAGGACCGCCCTCTTCGCATCAGAAAGACCCGACAGCCTCAGCCGTCATAATCCCCACCGACATTCTGGTTGCGCGGCGGGGCGGCGGCGGTGAGGCGGAGCGCCTCTGCCGATGCGGCCAGCGAGCCCAGTTCGTCCGGTGCTTCCTCATCGTCGATCTGCACCTTCTGCATCGAGGTGATCACCGCCTCGCGCAGATGGTCCGGCGTGATGTTTTCCTCGGCGATTTCACGCAGCGCCACGACCGGGTTCTTGTCGCGGTCGCGATCGAGGGTGAGTTCGGCACCGCCCGAAATCTGGCGGGCGCGCTGGGCGGCCATCAACACCAGGTCGAAACGGTTGGGGATCTTGTCGACGCAATCCTCGACGGTGACGCGCGCCATGAAACGCCTTCCTTGCAAAACGGAGGGTATCGGAAAGCCCGCTGCCTACGCGGGGACGGGCGGAAAGTCAATGAAACTTGGGTGCCGCCCGGCCGTTACGCCATGGCAACGGATGGGAGCGGGCATGCACGACGGCCAGGAGCCGACCTTCACCGTCGCCGGAAACCGGCTGACGCTGTTGACGGAAGGGCCGGAGCGGCTGTCCGCGCTGCTGGCGCTGATCGACGGCGCGCGCCATTCGCTGCGCTTCCTGTTCTATATCTGGGAAGAGGATGCGTCCGGCGTCCGCGTCCGCGATGCGCTGGTCGATGCCGCCAGGCGCGGGGTACAGGTGTCGCTGATCGTCGACGGGCTGGGTGCGGAGGCGGCAGCCAATCGCCGTTTCTTCGAACCGCTGCGCGCGGCGGGCGGCGATGTCTGCGTGTTCGTGCCGCGCATCGGCCGGCGCTATCTGCTGCGCAATCACCAGAAGCTGGCGCTGGCCGACGACGCACGGGTGATCGTCGGCGGTTTCAATATCGAGGACGCCTATTTCGGCACTATCGAGGATCAGGCGTGGCGCGACCTGGGGCTGATCGTCGAAGATCCCGCCGCCGGGCGGCTGGCCGGTTATTTTGATGCGCTGAAGGCATGGACCGCGCTGCCCGGCGCGCCGCTTCGCAAATTGTCGCGCCTGCTGAACGAATGGAGCGAGGATAGCGGCCCGATCCGCTGGCTGCTCGGCGGGCCGTCGCGGCGGCTGTCGCCCTGGGCGCGAATGGTGAAGTACGAAATCCGCCATAGCGAGCGGATCGACATGATCGCCGCCTATTTCGCGCCCGGCCCGCTGATGACCCGCCGGCTGGACCGGGCGGCGCGGCGGACGCGGCTGCGCATCGTGGTGCCGGCCAAGACCGATCATGCCATCGCGCTGCTGGCGGCGCGCTTCACCTATCGCAGCCTGCTGCGCCATGGCGCCGAACTCTATGAATATCGCCCGACCAAGCTGCACACCAAATTGTTTGTCGCCGACGATGCGGTGCATATCGGATCGGCCAATTTCGACATGCGTTCGATGTTCCTGAACATGGAACTGATGCTGCGGGTCGAGGATGCCGCCTTCGCTGCCCATCTGCGCGCCTATATGGACCGGGAGGTCGCGCAGTCGCAGCGGGTGACGCGCGAATTGAACCGCGCGCGCGCCGGCTGGTGGACGCGGACGAAGCAGGCCGGGGCCTATTTCGTGATGGCGGTGCTCGATCCCGAAATCACCGTCTGGCTCAACCGCGACTGATGCCGCTTGAGGTACGCGCGACGCTGGTCCATCGCGTAGCCGCATGGATATTCCCGCATTATACGCACAGCTGATTCAGGAAATCGGCGATGGCACCGGCATGGCGGACAGCCTGTTGCACGTCCATGCCGGCATGGCGGTGCTGCTGACCACCCGCGTGCTGACCGGGTATCGCCTGTCGACACCGGTGCCGCTGGCGGTGGTGGCGCTGGCCGAACTGGCCAACGAGGTGCTCGACCGGCTGCATTACGGGTCGTGGCGCTGGGACGATACGCTGCTCGATATCGTCAACACGATGTTCTGGCCGACGATGCTGTTCATCGGCCTGCGCCTGCGCAACCGGTTCGAACCGCGGGACGAGCCGGGGAACGCCGGCTGACCCGCAGCGGTTATATTGGCCAAGGAGAACCACCATGGCCGACACCCCCGCGCATCCCCAGGTCGATCCGAAGCGGACCGAGCCGCTCAACGCCTTCGACAACCCGATTGGCTATTCGGGCCAGGAATATGACCGCGAGCGGCAGGCACGACAGGCCGCCGCCGAAGCCGGTGCTCCCGGCTTCGTGCCATCCGACGACGGCCGCGAAATCCCGCCCGAGGCCGGCCACCGCGCCTCGATCGGCCCCGATGGCGAGGTCCATGGCAGCGGCGCCAATGCCGGCGGCGGCGCACAGGGCGAGAATTTCGACGACGACGCACCGGGCGAGGGGGCAGGGGTGCCGCCCGCAGAACGTGCGCCGGATCGGTGAGCAAGCCGCCCTCTAACCGTCACCCCGGACTTGATCCGGGGTCCCGCTTCTTCTGTTGCGGCGGTCAGTAGAAAGCGGGGCCTCGGGTCAAGTCCGGGGTGACGAGATAGGCCGGTAGCTTACCCTCGTGCCTCGCCGATCAGCTTCGCCGCGTTCGCCCCGGCCCAGTCCATCCCCCCGGTGACCCGCCACAATTCCTTGCCCGACGCATCATACAGGATCGTCGTCGGCAGGCTGACGCCCATGCCGGTCGAGAATTGCAGCTCCGGATCACGATAGGCAACCAGGTTCGCCAGCTTTCGCTCGGTCAGGAACGGCTGCACCTTCCCGGGCTCCATGTCCTGCGACACGGTCAGCACGTGCAGCGACGCCTTCTCCCGCGCCGCCAGCGCATCCAGCGTCGGCATCTCGCGCACGCACGGCGCGCACCACGTCGCCCACAGGTTCATCAGCACCGGCTTCCCCCGAAAATCGGCCAGTGTCACCGGCTTGCCTGCGCCGTCCTGAAAGGCGAACGCCGGCATCGCCTCGCCCTTGTGGCTGCGGTCGATCTTGCCCGCCGCTTCGGGCGCGGCGTCGTTGGCGGGCGTATCGACGTCGGGCACGGTGCCGTCGCCTTCCGCAGCCGCTTGCTCCGGCGCGGCCGCTCGCTTATCGCAAGCGCCGACGAACAGGCTCAGTCCAAGGAGAAGCGCGATTACCGGGCGCATGGAAGGCTCCAACAGCATGTGGGGCGGGCGCTTCGCCGAAGGCCCGTCGGCGGTGATGCGTGAGATAAACGCCTCGATCCCCTTCGACAAGCGGATGTGGCGACAGGATATCGCCGGGTCCAAGGCGCACGCAACGATGCTGGGCGCGCAGGGCATCGTCGACCAGGCCGATGTCGCGAAGATCCTCGACGGACTGGACGCGGTCGCGGCGGACTATGCCGAACAGGGCGTGCCCGACGATCTGACGCTCGAAGATATTCACATGCTGACCGAGGCGCGGCTGGCCGAAAAGATCGGTCCGGTCGCCGGGCGGCTGCATACCGCGCGCTCGCGCAACGATCAGGTCGCGACCGATTTCCGCCTGTGGACCCGCGATGCGATCGATGCGGTCGATGCGGCGCTGGGCCAGTTGCAGGCCGCGCTGCTGGTGCGCGCCGAGGAACATGCCGCCACCGTCATGCCCGGCTTCACGCACCTTCAGGTCGCGCAGCCGGTAACGCTCGGCCATCACCTGATGGCCTATCACAGCATGATCGCGCGCGATCGCGGGCGCTTTGCCGATTGCCGCGCGCGGCTCAACTACAACCCGCTCGGATCGGCGGCGCTGGCCGGGACCGGCTTCCCGCTCGATCGCCATGCGACGGCCAAGGCGCTGGGCTTTGCCGGGCCGACGGTTAATTCGCTTGATTCGGTGTCCGACCGCGACTTCGCGATCGAATATCTGACCGCCGCCGTACAATGCTCCCTGCACCTGTCGCGCCTGGCGGAAGAGTTCGTGATCTGGGCGTCGCAGATGTTCGGCTTCGTGTCCTTGAGCGACCAATGGTCGACCGGCAGCTCGATCATGCCGCAAAAGCGCAACCCCGACGCCGCCGAGCTGGTGCGCGGGCATAGCGGGCGGATCATGGGCTGCATGACGTCGCTGATGGTGACGATGAAGGGCCTGCCGCTCGCCTATTCCAAGGACATGCAGGACGACAAGCCGCCGGTGTTCGAGGCGACCGATCTGCTGGCGCTGTCGATCGCGGCGATGACCGGCATGGTCGAAAGCGCGACCTTCCGCCCCGATCGCATGCGCGCGGCGGCCGAAACCGGCTTTTCGACCGCGACCGATCTGGCCGACTGGCTGGTGCGCGAAGCGGGCGTGCCGTTCCGCGAGGCGCATCACATCACCGGCCGCGCGGTCAAGCTGGCTGAGGAAAAGGGCTGTCGCTTGGACGGCCTGACCATCGACGACCTGACCGGCATCGACGACCGCATCCATGCCGGCATCTTCGACGTGCTGAGCGTCGATGCCTCGGTCGCCAGCCGCAAGAGCTTCGGCGGCACCGCGCCCGATCGGGTCCGCGAAGCCATCGCCGCCGCGCGGGGGCAGGGGTGAGCCGCGCGCTCGCCCTCGCCGTCGTCACGCTGGCCCTCGCCGGCTGTGGCCAGCGCAGCGACCTGCGCCCGCGCGAGAATGCGTCGCTGCCGCCCGCGCCCTATGGCGCGACCGCGACGCCGACCCCGGCCGAACTGCTCGACCCGACGACGCAGCAGCGGCCGTCGCGCAGCGACGAATTGCTGACCGAATCGAAGGCGCGCGGCGACGATCCCTTCGCTCTGCCGCCACGCTGACCACGCGCTCCATCGTCACCCCCGCGCAGGCGGGGGTCCATACACGCTACCCGCGCGATGGAGTCGCCAAAGCCTGCGTCTATGGATTCCCGCCTTCGCGGGAATGACGAGCGGGGACCCATTCTCAACCCGCCCCCGTCGTTCTAAAGGGCCAGTCATGGATAATTTCACCCTTCGCGACGGCACGCTCCATGCCGAGGATGTCAGCCTGCCCGCCATCGCAGATGCGGTCGGCACGCCGGTCTATGTCTATTCGACAGCGACGCTCGAACGGCATGTCCATGTGTTCCGCGATGCCGTCGCGGGCCTCGGCAAGGGCGAACCGCTGGTCGCCTTCGCGGTGAAGGCCAATCCGAACAAGGCGGTGCTGGCCACGCTTGCCCGCGCCGGCATGGGCGCGGACGTGGTGTCGGGCGGCGAGCTGTACCGCGCGCTCGACGCCGGCATGGACCCCAACAAGGTCGTATTCTCCGGCGTCGGCAAGACCGCGGACGAAATGGCGCAGGCGCTGAACGCCGGCATCGGCCAGTTCAACATCGAATCCGAACCCGAACTCGACATGCTGTCGGCGGTGGCGACCCGGCTGGGCAAGGTCGCGCAGATCGCCATCCGCGTGAACCCCGACGTGATAGCCGGCACCCATGCGAAGATCTCGACCGGCGGCAAGGAGAACAAGTTCGGCATCGACTATCACGCCGCCCCCGCCGCCTATGCCCATGCCGCATCGCTGCCGGGGATCAGGGTACGCGGCGTCGCGGTGCATATCGGCAGCCAGCTGACCGACCTGCTGCCGCTCGAAGCCGCGTTCGGCCGGGTCGGTGCGCTGATCCGCGACCTTCGCGCCGCGGGGCACGACATCACCCACGCCGATCTCGGTGGTGGCCTCGGCGTCCCCTACGACCCCGCCAGGCCGCTGCCGCCCAGCCCGGCCGAATACGGCGCGATGGTCGCCCGCGCGACCGCCGGCTGGGATGCGCGGCTGATGTTCGAACCCGGCCGGCTGATCGTCGCCAATGCCGGCGTGCTGGTGTCGCGCGTCATCCGCGTGAAGCAGGGCGCGACCGCGCCGTTCGTCGTCGTCGACGCGGCGATGAACGACCTGCTGCGCCCCAGCCTCTACGACGCCTATCACGACATCCGCGCGGTGACCCCGACCGGCGAGCGGGCGGTGACCAACATCGTCGGCCCGGTGTGCGAGACCGGCGATACCTTTGCCCTGGGCCGCGAGATGGACGTGGTGGCCGCCGACGATCTGGTCGCGTTCATGACCGCCGGCGCTTACGGCGCGACCATGGCCTCGACCTACAACTCACGCGCTTTGGTGCCCGAGGTACTGGTGGCCGGCGACCGGTTCGCGGTGGTGCGCGAACGTCCCCCGATCGAGGCGCTGGCCCAGGCCGACCGCCTGCCGCCCTGGTTGTGAACGGGCTGCCGATCCTGCTGCGCACCGCCGGGCGCAGCGTGATCCTGGTGGGGGAGGGTGAGGCGGCCGATGCCAAGCGCCGCCTGCTCGAACGCACCGGCCTGACCGTCGTCGCCGATGCCGCCGACGCCCGCATTGCCGTCGTCGCCGTCGAGGATGACGGCGAAGCGCGCACCGCGATCGATGCGCTGAAGGCCCGCGGCATCCTCGTCAACGCGGTCGATCGCCTGGCCGATTGCGACTTCACCCTGCCGGCGATCGTCGACCGTTCGCCGATCCTGATCGCGATATCGACCGGCGGCGTGTCGGCGGGGCTGGCGGCGGCGATCCGCCAGCGGCTGGAAGCGATCCTGCCCGCCGGGGTCGGGCGACTGGCCGAAGGGCTGGGCGCCGCCCGCGCCGCCCTGCGCACGCGCTTCCCCGACGGAGGCGACCGCCGTCGCGCCATTGGTGCTGCCATCGCCGCAAATGGTCCGCTCGACCCGATGATCCCGCATCCCGACGATGCGGTCGAACGGTGGCTCGACGGCGCCGCCCCGGTCGCCGGCCGCGTCGAGACAATTCGCCTGCGCTCGCCCGATCCCGACGATCTGAGCTTACGCGAAGCCCGCTGGCTGGGGCAGGCCGACCGCATCCACCACACTGCGGACGTTCCCGCAGCGATCCTCGACCGCGCCCGCGCCGATGCGGTGCGGATCATGGGGCCGCTGCCCGCCGATCCGCTTCCCGGCCTGACGATCGACCTCGCATGACCTGTCGCGCGTGGCATATCGAGGGCGGGCGGGCGACGCCGATCGATCCGCTGGCGGCGGTCGATGCGACCGGCGGCTTCACCTGGATCCATCTGCATGGCGAGGGGGAGGTGGTCGCCAAATGGCTGCGCGACCATGCCCATCTGCCCGATTACGTCATCGACCCGCTGACCGCGGTCGAGACCCGCCCGCGCTGCGATGCGATCGGCAAGGGGGCGTTCGTCAACCTGCGCGGCCTGTCCGACGATGTGCTCAGCAGCGCCGATCCGCTCGCCTCGGTCCGCCTCTATGCCAGCGCGGGCCGCGTCCATTCGGTCACCCGGCGCAAGCTGACCGCGTTCCACACCGTCGTCGACCGGGTCGAGCGTGGCGAGGTGGCCGATCCCGGCGACCTGATCGTCGCCTTCGCCAGCGCGATCACCGAACAGCTCGACCCGCTGATCGCCGATCTCGGCGACACGCTCGACGAATGCGAGGAGGCGCTGGACCCCACCCGCATCTTCGAACAGCGCCGTGCCGTCACCCATACCCGCGTCCGCGCGATTGGCTATCGCCGCTTCCTCGTGCCGCAGCGTTCGGCGCTCGAAAAGCTGGGGCAACTGCCCGGCGACTGGCTGCAGGCCGACGACCGCCTCCACCTCGCCGCCGCCGCCGACCGCGCCGCGCGCATGGCAGAGGAGGTCGATTCGATCCGCGAACGCGCCGCGCTGGTCCACGAAACGCTGACCGACCTGCGCGCCGAACAGCTCGACCAGCGCTCGCTCCAGATCGCGATCGTGGCGATGGTGTTCCTGCCGCTGACCTTTCTGACCGGCCTGCTCGGCATGAACGTGAAGGGGATCCCCTTTGCCGACGAACCCTGGGCGTTCGCCGGGGTCGTCGGTCTGTGCGTGGCGATGAGCGCAGGGATCGTGGCGTGGTTCGTCCGGAAACACTGGATCGGGCGGTAGGGCAACCGTTGCGCCACCCACTACGTCACCCCGGACTTGTTCCGGGGTCCACCGGGCGGCTGGGCGATGGCAGGGGTTCGAAGCCCAATCCTATCGCAAGGTCGTTCCAAGCGGGGTTGTCCCGTTCGATCAGGTTGCGCTTCCAGTCCCGCCGCCACCGTTTGACAGTTTTCTCACGATAGATGGCAGCTTCCATCGTGGCGGCGATTTCCCAATAGACGAGCCGTTTGATGTTTTTCTCGGCAGTAAACCCGCCAAAAGTGCCTTCGCGATGCTGCGCTATCCGGCGCACCAAGTCGGACGTGACCTCGGTGTAGAGCGTTCCATTTCGGGCGCTGGCGAGAATATAGACGCAAGGTAGGCGTTCGACCATGAACGACTTCCTTATTCTTGCGGTGGGCCCCGGAACAAGTCCGGGGTAACAAGAAAAAGCGCCCTACCGCGCCACGAAGCCGATCATCTGCTCGACCATCAGCCGCAGCTGCCCGTCGGCCTTGTCGATCGCGCCGTCCTCGACGGTGTTGATCGCCACCCCGACCGGCGTCGGCCAGCCGCGCAGCGCGTGGGCGACGGTGCGCAGGGTGGTCATCGTCGCCACCGCTGCCTGCCACCCGGCCGCCGTCGCGACGATGCCGACCGGCATCCCGTCGAAATAGACGCGGTCGTCGCGGCGCAGCAGTTCGACATGGTCCAGCGCGTTCTTCACCAGCCCCGACAGCGTCCCGTGATAGCCCGGCGACCCGATGATGATCCCGTCGGCATCGCGCAGCGCGCGCAGGAACGACTGGATGCGCGGATTGCCGCCTGCCGCCTCGGGTTCGTAGTTCGGGAAGTCGATCGCCGGCCCGGTCAGCAGCGTGGTGCGCGCGCCCAGCGCCTTGGCATGGGTCAGCGCCCGTTCCAGCGCGGCGGCGGTGCCCGAAGTCGGGCGCAGCGTGCCCCCCAGCGCGACGATATGCGGTTGCTTCATGCGCGCACCGCTAGCGGATCACGGGGCGCGATGCCACCGTTGAGAAGGGGCGGTCGGGGAGGGATGCGAGTGCCACCGCCTGCCAAAACGTCACCCCGGGCTTGACCCGGGGTCCCGCTTCTTCTTCTGCGGGTGACCGATAGCGGGACCCCGGATCAAGTCCGGGGTGACCAAGAACGTTGCGATCCGAGCCGTCCGCCCTATCGCGGCCGGACCGCTTCCCACGCCTCGGCAATGTCGGTCAGCGACGCGGCGGCGTTCAGGAACGGCTGGGCATCCTGCCCGATGCTCGCATTGACGATCTGCTCGCGCAGGCCGGTGTAGAGCCGCGACAGCGTCTGCGACAGGTCGCCGCCCTTTTCGTAATCCAGGCCGGCTTCGAGCGCGAACAGGATCGCGGTCGCGCGGGTCACCCGTTCGCCCTTCATCGCATATTGGCGATTATTGGTCGCCCAGGCGGCGGAGCGCAGCGCGCGGATCGCTTCCTCGTACAGCAGCGACACCAAAGCATGCGGATCGGCGCCGCCGGTGCGGGCGGCCAGGTCGACCGAGCGATAGGTCTGGGCGGGATCGCCCGCCAGAGCGGTGGCATAGCGGGTCATTATTCGCTCCGCGTCCACATCTTGATCTGGTTTTCCATGAAGGTCTGCTGTGCCTTGTACGCGGCGACCCGCGCTTCCGACGCCGCGAATTGCTGCGTCATGCGGGTGGAGGTCGCCTCGGTCTGTTCGGCGACCTTGGCCTGTTCCTTGGCGAGCGCGCCCTGCGCCTCGGCATAGCGCTTGTCGCTGGCGCCCAGCCCCAGCGTGGTGCTCTTGGCGGTGGCCGCGATCCGGTTGAGCGCGGCGGGCAGGCTCTTGCCGGTGGTGCCGTCGCTGCCGGTCGCGGCGGCGAACATCGCCTCGACCGCATCGGGATTGTTGGCGATGGCGGAGGCGAGCAGCGTCTTGTCGACCCGCAGCGTCCCGTCATTGTTCGTCGCCACGCCGATCGCCGCCAGCGTGGTCGGGGTGCCGTCGGTCTTGCCGGTCAGGTCGGCGCTGGTCAGCTTCTGCAACGACCGCTTCATCGCCTGCGCCGCCGGGTCGGCGCGCAGGTCGCCGGTGATCGCATCGGTCGCCTTGTTCACCGACGCCAGCATCTCGTTATATGCCGCGACGACATTGTTCACCGCTTCGGTCAGCGCCTCGGTCGGCTTGGACGAACTCAGCGTCACCGGGCCATCGGTCGTCACCGCCTTCAATTCCAGCGTGACGCCGTCCGCGCCGGTGATCTTGTTGGACGCGCTGACCATCGGCACGCCGTCGATGCTGAACACCGCGTTGCCCGCCCGGGTCACCACTTCGGCACCATCGGTCGTGCTGCTGTCGAAATCGACGTTCAGCCGTTCGAGGCCCGGCGAGACGCTGCCGCTGTCGGGTGTCGCGGTCAGGGTGAATGCCTGGTTCGCGCCATCGGTGCTGCGCAGCACGAGCCGCTGGCCATTGGCGTCGGTCACGACGCTGGCGGTGACGCCCGCCTTGGCGGCGGTGATCTTGTCGGCGACCTTCTGCAGCGACGCCGCGTCGCTCGACGTGATGGTGATCGGCGGGATGGTCGTGCCGTTCGCGGCGAAGGTGCCGTCCTCCTTCACGCTGCCCAGTTTCAGCTGGAGCGTGCCGGTGCCGACCGATCCGGTGGTGCTGAACGATTCCTTGGTCACTGCGACCTGCGGCGTGGCGAGCCGGGCGACGCTGACGCTGGCGTTCAGGCTTGCGACCGTCGCACCCTTGGCGGTCGACACCTTCACCGCCGCGCTGCTGCTGGTCAGCTGGGTGGTCAGCCCGCCGCTTTCGGACAGGGTGGTGAGCGCGCTGGCAAATCCGGTGATGCCCGATTTCAGTTCGGACACGGCGGACACCTGCGCGGTCAGCGTTTCGGCCTGCCGGGTCAGCCGGGCGTTCTTGTTGGCGAACTGCGCCTCGACCAGGCTCTTGACCAGCGCGGCGGTGTCGACGCCCGATCCCGCGCCCAATGCGTTGGCGAGGTTGGGGGTGGTCGCCTTGGTCGTGGTCGTCGTCTTGGCCGTGGTGGCGGTGGCCGTCGCACTGCTCGTCGTGATCGCCATCGTGGGTCCCCGGTCCGTCTCCCCCATCGAACGGCACCGTGGCCTGAATCTTTAGGGGTTTTTTACCGCAAGATTGCCGTTCTCGTCATAGCGCGCCTCGGGCGGCACGGTCACCGGCGGCTGGATGCCGCCCGCCTGCCGGTTGACCCCCATGACGAAGGCGAGGACGGTGGCGATCGCAAGGTACAGGTCGTCGCGGATCTCCTGCCCCTGGCGGCTGGTGTAATAGACGGCGCGGGCGAGCTGCGGATATTCAAGCATCGGCACCTTGGCCTCCGCCGCCAGCTCGCGAATGGCGAGGGCGGTCGCCCCGCGTCCCTTGGCCACCACCACCGGCACCTGGTCGCGGCCATGGTCGTAGCGCAGCGCGACCGCGAAGTGCGTCGGGTTGGTCAGAACGACCTGCGCCTCGCCCACCGCCTGCCGGAAGCCGCCCTTCAGGATCTCGTGGCGGCGTTGGCGGATCTGCGCCTTCACATGCGGATCGCCATCGCTTTCCTTATGCTCGTCGCGCACTTCCTGCTTGGTCATCTGCAGGCGCTGCATCCGCTGGAAGATCGCCAGCGGCACGTCGAGGCCCGCGATCAGCACCAGTCCGCCCGCCATCACGAACAGCAGCGTCAGGAACGTGCCGCCGAGATCGCCGACCGCCTGGTCGACATTCGACGACACGAGGCCCACCGAGCTGACGGCCGCTTTCTTCAGCATGACATAGCCGATGGCGCCGAGCAGGACGACCTTCAGCAGCGACTTGCCGAGTTCGATCCAGCCCTGTGTGCCGAAGATGCGCTTCATCCCCGATGCCGGGTTGATCCGCGATCCCTTGGGCGCCAGCGCGCCGCCGTTGAAGCGGATGCCGGTCAGCCCCGCCTGCGCAAGGATGCTGGCCGAGACGGCGAGCGCGAGGATACCGCCCAGCGACGGCAGCAATTTCCACCCCGCCTCGACCAGCGGGCGCCAGGGCTGGAAATCCTCCACATCGGCGCGGCCGAAACTGAAACTGGCGGTCATGATCGCCTTGCAGGCGCCCACCAGCGAGGGGCCGAGCAGCGCGAGCCATGCACAGCCGGCCAGGATGACGAGCGCCGCGCCCAGTTCCTTGGACTTGAGGATGTCGCCGTCTTCGCGCGCCTTGTCGAGGCGCTTCTGGGTTGGGCTTTCGGTTTTGTCCTCGCTCACCGCACGCCTCCCAGCACCAGCGTATTGGCGGCGTCCAGCGCCTCCTGCACGATGACCAGCATATAGTCGGTCATCGCCGGCAAGGCGACGAACAAGGCGACGACCCCGACGAACAGGCTGGCGGGCAGGCCGACCGCGAACAGGTTGAGCGCGGGCGCCGAGCGCGACAGCATCCCCATGACGAGGTTGAGGCACAGCAGCAGGAAGCCAACGGGCAGGGCGAGGAGCAACCCCGACAGGAACGCATAGCCGCCGAAGATCGCGATATTCTCCAGCTTGGCGGGCGACAGCCACGCGGCACCCGGCGGCAACAGCTCATAGGAGCGCACGATCAGGTCGATCAGCAGCAGATGCCCGTCGAGCGAAAGGAACAGCAGCGTCAGCAGTACCGACAAAAAGGTGCCGAGCGCCGGGCTTTGCGCGCCGTTCTGCGGATCGACCATCGCCGCGAACCCGATGCCCATCGAGATGCCGATGATCTCGGCGGCGATGACGGGTGCGGCGAACGCGATCTGGAGGACGAGGCCGATGGCGAGGCCGACCAGCCCCTCGGCGGCGATGCTGAGGAAGGTGGTCAGCGAAAAGACTTCGGTCGGGATGGCGAAGGGCTGCGCCTTCAGCACCAGCACCGCGATCGCCCCCGACAGCAGCACCCGCACCTGCACCGGCATCGCCACCGCGCCGAACAGCGGCGCGACGATGAACGCCGCCCCGATGCGGACCATGGTGAACAGCAGCGCCCACAGCTGTGGCTCGACGGCGAGGCCGAAGCCTAGCATGGAGAGGATGCCCCCGACGCCATCCAAGCGCGCACCCGTGTCGCCGCGTAGGCGGGGGTACGCCAACGGTAGGTATCGCCCTTGAAGCGCACCCCGGCCTCCGCCGGGGTACGGCTATTTGAGGGCAGGCGAGCCGCCTCACCAAACCCGTCATTCCGGCGACGGCCAGAATCCATTGTGTCCCGCGCCGTCGAGTGACCGCAAACGTCCCTGCATCCATGGATTCCGGCCTCCGCCGGAATGACGGAAGGAGAGCGCGCAAACGTCACCGAACCAGATCCGGAATCCGCTCGAAGATGCTCGTCGTGAAATCGCTGAGCAGCCCGAGGATCATCCCCCCGAACACTGCCAGGCTGATGCCGACCACCGCCAGCTTCGGCACGAACGAAAGCGTCTGTTCGTTGATCGACGTCGCCGCCTGGATCATGCCGAGGATCAGACCCGACAACAGCGCCGGAATCAGGATGGGTGCCGCGACCAGCGCCAGCACCCACATCGCCTCGCGCGCGACGGTCATGAAATAGCCTGCGTCGACCATGGCGTTACGTCCCGAAAGAGGCGGCAAGGCTGCCCATCGTCAGCGCCCAGCCATCGACCAGCACGAACAGCAGCAGTTTGAACGGCAGCGAGATGATCGTCGGCGACAGCATCATCATGCCGAGCGACATGAGCACCGTCGCGACCACCAGATCGATGACGATGAACGGCAGGAAGATCAGGAAGGCGATCTGGAACGCGGTCTTGAGTTCCGATGTGACGAAGGCGGGCAGCAGGATGGTGAACGGCGTGTCGGCCGGCGTCGCGATCGGGCCGATCTTGGCCATCTGCGCGAACATCGTCACGTCCTTGGTCCGGGTCTGCTTCAGCATGAACGAATGGAGCGGCAGGCTGGCCGCCTCGATCATCTGCGTCGATGTGATCTGCCCGGCGGCATAGGGCTTGATCGCCGTCTCGTTGATGCGGCCGATCACCGGCGACATGACGAACAGCGACAGGAACAGCGACAGGCCGATCAGCACCTGGTTGGGCGGCGTCTGTTGCAGGCCCAGCGCCTGGCGCAGCACCGCCAGCACGATGATGATCCGGGTGAAGCTGGTCATCATCAGCAATATGCCGGGCAGGACCGACAACAGCCCCATGATGATGAGGATCTGCAGCGACAGCGCCATCGGCGCGTCGTTCGCCCCGCCCAGTTGCCCCAGCGCCCGGTCGAGCGCATCGGCCGCCCCCGGCGTCGGCGCAGGCGCGGCGGGCGCTCCCTGCGCCATTGCCGGCATGGCGAGGAACAGCATCAGCAAGATGCCCACCACCGCCAGCGCGACTTCGAACCGCCAGTGCGGCAGCGTGCGCGCCGGGCGACGGACCTTCACCGTGTGTGCCGGCACGGTCGCCATCGTCCGCCGGCGCGCGGCGGCGATCGGCGACGGGCGATACCGCATCCGCGCCAGGACCGGCGCGATCTTCCCCCCCGCGAAATTCACTTGTCGCCCCGGTCCAGCAGCGTGACCCCGTTACGGCCGACCGATACCAGCAGCAGCCGGTCGTCGAATTCCAGCACGGCCAGCTTGGTACCGGTCGACACCATCATCGTCTCGCGTACCTTGACCAGCCGTTCGCCCTGATTGCCCGGCATCCGGGCTTCCAGCCGACGCCACAGATACAGACAGCCGATCATCAGCCCGCAGACCAGCGGCAGCAGGATGACCAGCTTCAGGATGTACGACCACATCATCAGCGGCTGACCCGCTTGTCCGGGCTGACCAGTTCGGTCATGCGCACGCCGAAGCGGTCGCCGACGGTCACCACCTCGCCGCGCCCGATCAGCGTGCCGTTGACGAACACGTCGAGCAGTTCGTTGGCGGCGCGGTCCAGCTCGATCACGCTCGATTCGCTCAGCGCCAGCAGTTCGCGCAAGGTGAGCTGCGTCGACCCGATCTCGACGGTCAGGCGGACGTCGACATCCTGCAACAGCTTGAAATTGGCGGCGAGCGACGCTTCGGCGGGGAAGCCGCCGGTCATCTCGTTCATTGGAATTCCTCTTCGAAACCGGGGTCGATGGTGTTGAGCTTGATCGCGGCCTGTCCGTTGGCGGTGCCGACCGTGCCGGTGCCCAGCCGCCGGTTGGATACCCATACCGGCACCTGCGGGCCGAAGCTGATCGGGATGGTGTCGCCTTCCTTCAGCTCCAGCAGCATGGCGAGCGACACGACCGGTTCGGCCAGCACCGATCGCACCGGCAGCTTCACCGACATGACCGCACGGGTCAGGCCCGACAGCCATTTGGGATCGGGCGCGCTCTTGCCATGGACCTTGGTCGACAGCTGCGGCGCATGGGGCTTCAGCGCGGCGACGGGATAGAGGATATCGATGAAGGTCGGCTCCGCATCGCCCGCCGCGATGCCGAACCGGGTCGCGATCACCGCGTCCTCGCCATCGATCGCGCCCATCATCGCCGCGTTCGATTCGGGGTTGCCCGGTTCGAAGCTGATGCCCGCCAGCGGTCCCCACGCCTCGCTCAGCGGCTGGGCGATCGCGCCTGCCAGCCGGCGCAGCATCGCCTCGGCCGCCGGGGAAAACTCGATCGGCAGCGGGGAGGGGGCCTCGCCGAACCCGCCGAAGAAGATATCGAGCACTTCGAGCAGGAACGCGCCGTCCAACACGATGATCGCCGGGCTTCCCCCGGTCGACAGCGTAAGCGGCACCCAGCCGGTCAGCCGGTCCTTGCGCCGCGCGGCGATATAGCCCGCGAATCGATCCACCTCGACCGGCTCGGCCCAGCTGCGCACGCCCCGGCGCAGCAGCGGTTCGAACACCTGCCGCATCGACCGCGCCATCCGCGCCGACAGATGCTCCAGCGCGTGGAGATCGCCGAACGGATTGAGGTTCGCCGCGCCGAGCGTCGGGACGTGCGACGCCGCCGGACTCCGGCGGCTCCGTTCGCGGCGCTCGGGCGCGGAGGTGGATGGCGCGTTAACCATGCGCGTTTACTGAACGACAAATTGGGTAAAATAAACGTTACCGATGCCGCCAAAGCCCTCTTTCTGCTCAAGTGTGTCGTTGATGGCCTTTTTGATCCGCAGCGACAGCTGTTTCTTGCCCTCGGCAGTGAACACCTGATCCTCGGTCGTCTCGCCGAGCGCCAGCAGGATCGCCGAGCGAATCGCGATCTCGTGGGTCTTCAGATTGTCGAGGACCTTGTGATCGTAGGAGGTCGAGATGGCGACGCCGACCTGGATGAAATGCGTGCTGTCCGCCAGGTTGGAGGTGAACTCCTTTTCCATCGCGTAATAGCTCGATGCATAGCGGTCACCGCCTTCCATCTCCGGCGTCGGGCGGCCGCCTTCGCCGTTATTGGCCGCGGCCTCGCCGCCGCCTTCACCGCCCTCGCCGCCGCCATGGCCGCCGCCTTCGCCGCCACCCTCGCCGCCGCCGGCGCTCGCCTTCACTTCCTCGGACTTGGGGACCAGCTTGGGCAGGTCCTTCTTGACCTCCTCATGCTCGCCTTCCTTGCCATGCCCGCCGCCGATCAGGCCAGACGAACTGGCATACAGCCCGGCGCCGACGCCGCCGCCCAGCAGGACGATGACGCCCACCGCCATGACGATGATCTTGCCGAGCTTGCCCTTCTTCTTGGCCGGTTTTTCCTCCGGCGCGTCCTTGTCGCTCATGTCATGCTTCCTCAGGCGATACGATCATCGGATCGGGTGGTTTGCGTGTTTGCTTGTGTGGTGGCGGGGCGTGGCGCGCGGGGGGCGGGATTGCCCTGGTCCTGCGCCTGGCGCTGCGATTGCTGCGATCCGACATCGACCTGCATGCCGCCCAGCTTCAGCCCGCGCGCCTCGGCCATCTGGACCAGGCGCGGCTGCGCTTCGGCCAGCAGGCGTCCGGCATCGGCATTGTCGCTGGCGAAGTGGACATGCAGCTTGCCGTCATCACCCATCCGCACCGCCACCTCGACATCGCCCAGAGCGTCCGGCGACAGGCGGATGCGCGTTTCGCCGCTATTGCTGGCGCTCGATTCGCGCAGCGTCTGGATGCGGTCGATCATCCCCTCGACCCATTGCGGCTGGCAGGTGTCGAGCGTCGGCTGGGCGGCGTGCGACGTGGGCGCGACCGGACGCAGCACGGCGGCGTCGGCGGCTTGCGGCGCGCCGGTCGTCGGAACCGACAGGTCGTCGTCGCGCCGCGGGCGCGGGGCGAGCGTGTCGGCATCGACCGGTGCCACGTCGATCGCTGCCACGGCATCCGGCACCGGAGCGGGGGCGAGGCGGGTGATTGGCGTCGTCGCGGGTGCGGCGGCCGGCGCATCGACGGCATGGCGGACGGTCGTACCGTCGACCTTCGCCTCGACCACCGGAGCGGTATCGCTCGGCTGGGTCCGCGCGACGCGCATGACCGGGGGCGTTGCCGGCGCGACGGTCGGCGCATCGATCGCAGCGTGGACGGTCGTGCCATCGACCGTCACCCCAACCACCGGCGCGGTATCGCTCGGCTGGGCGGGCGCGAGGCGGGTGACCGGCGCGCTGTTCGGGACCGGCTGCGCTGCGGGCGCGGCGACCAGCGTGACCGAGGCGGCGGCTTCGCCGTTGATCGGCGCGCGATCGGCCTGCACGGCTTCGCGCGACGTAACCGGCGTGGCGTCCGGCAGCGATGCCGTTGCCGGCATAGCGGACCTGATCGGCTGCGATTCGGCACGTGCGACCGGCGGCACGGACGCGGGCGTCGTTTCCGCCAACGGGCGGAGGGTTGGGGCAGTGCGTCGGGCTTCAACGGCAATATCGGCGACAACGGCGTCAGTGACCACCGGACGAAGCTCCGGGGCATCCGGCAACGGAACCGATGCCACGATCGCCTCGCCCGCCGCAGTGCCCGCCGGTCGCACGGCTATCGCGATCGGATCAGCGACGAGGGACGGCGTCGGCCGTGGTTGGATCACGTCGCCCGGAACGGCTTGCGGAATGGCGACGGCCTCGCTCGGCAGCACGACCGGGCGAGCCGGGATCGATGCCGAACGCGCAGCCTCGGGCGGGCGACTGCCGTCGGTCGCGACCAACGGACGCGTGCGCGGTGCGGCGAGGTCGGCCGGCGGCTGGCGCAACGGCATCGACTCGACCGCGACCGCGACCATGTCCGCCGCGTCGGAAACGGGGGAGGCAACCGCTTGGGCGTCGGCAGAGGGCGCAGGCGACACGGCAGGCGCCGATGTTGCGGACACGACCGGCGACGCGACCGGTCGGGTATCGACGGCATCGCGCGATGCGACGGATTGCAGGGGCATCTGCGCTGCCGACACGCCCGGCCGCGCAGGCGGTGCGGCATCGCCGGCAACCGGCTTCGCCGCCATCGGTGCGGCGTCGTCGGTTGCTTGCGGCACGACGACATGGACCGGCACGACTCGGTCGGTGTCGAGCGGCGTCACAACGCCCACGGTCGGATCGGCGGTGCCGGTCGGTGGGGCAGGCACCTGCGCCATAGCGGGAGCCGCAGCGGCACCCCGTTTCGCCATCCGCATCGGTGGAGTCGCGGCAGCGGGTTCCGCCGCGACGACCTGCCCCTGTTCGATGACCACCGCCGCCGTTGCGTCCTGCCGCGCCGGCACTGGCCGTTCGGCGATCGGCGGGGCGGGCGGCAGGAGGATTGCCTCCCCCGGCTCGGGCGTCGGCTGGGGCGCGGGCAGAGCCACTTCGCCCTGTGCCGCCGGCTGGTCCGGTTCGTCCGCCTCGTCCTCGCCGGGAAGCGGCACTGCGTCGTGCGGCGGGGTTTCAGACCGCTTCACACGCGGCTGGGGTGCGGCGAAGCGGGTCGGCACCGGCATCGGCAGGGTACGCAGCGCGACATCCTCGGTACGCGGCGGGGCTTCGACCGTCTCTTCCTCAGGCAACACGCTCGCCAGCACGCCGATCGCTGCCGTCGCCGCCAGCACCGGCGCGACCGCCGGCTTGGCGACGGGCGCGTCCGCCTCGACCGGGAGCATCAGCACCGCCTCGGTCGCCGAGGCCGGCAGGGGCGGCGTGACCGCGGGTGCCGCGACGACGGGCATCTCGACCAAGGCGACCGGGGCGGCAATCGCCACCGGCAATCCGTTGCCGCCCAGGGCAGCCGCCTGCCGCTCGACCGGGCCGGTCGCAACTGCCGCATCCCCCGCCGGCACCATGTCCGCGATCAACGCGGCGAAGTCGCCCGCCGGCGATCCGACAAGCGGCATCACCTGCATCGCAAGCGGGGAGGTGGTGCTGGAAAGGGCCGAGAGAAGCTGCATAGGTCGATCCGTCAAGCGTTCGACCGGTCGATCAGCAAGGATCGTGCCGATTGGGCCGACGGACCGGCGGCGCGTTTTCCAGCGCGCGCAATTCCCGCAGCGCGCGGGCGGCATGGGCGCGCTCCAGCAGCTTTTCGACCGCGCTCTGGTCGCGCTTGGCGGCCATCGTCGCCGACCGGGCGCGGGTCAGGCCGTCATCGGCCTGCGCCACGCGATGCTCGACCACCCGCGCGGTCGCATGCAGCTTTTCGCGATAATGGGCGGCGGCGCCCAGCGTCTGTGCGCTGGCGCTCGGCGTCGGCACCGGCGACACCGCCTGCGCCAGATTGAGGATACGGTCGCGCAGCGCGATCTCTTCCGCCACGCGGGCGGCGGCGCGCGCCTCCTCGGCTTGCGTCAGGTTCAGCTGCATGGTGCGCACGCGCAGCACGCGGGCGAGGCGCTTGGCCTTTTCAGCCACCGAACACACCCACCAGCTCGGCGACGGCATCGTCCAGCGACACGACCTCGTCCGAATCCTGCTTCACATATTCCATGACCGCCGGATGCGCCGCCAGCGCCCCGTCGATCGCCGGATCGGTGCCGGGGCGATAGGCGCCCATCAGCACCAGATCGCGATTTTCCTCATACGTCGCCAGATGCCGGCGCAGCACCCGCGCGGCGGCCAGATGCGGCTTGTCGGCAATGTCGGTCATCACCCGGCTGACCGAGGGTCCCAGGTCGATCGCCGGATAGACGCCGCGCTCGGCCAGCTGACGGCTCAGCACGATATGCCCATCGAGGATCGAGCGCGCCGAATCGACCACCGGATCGCTGTTATCGTCGCCATCGGCCAGCACGGTATAGATCGCCGTGATCGACCCGCCGGTGCGCACGCAGGTGCCCGCCCGCTCGATCAGCCCCGGCAGCATCGCGATGGCCGAGGGCGGATAGCCGCGTGCCGACGCCGGCTCGCCCAGCGCCAGCCCGATCTCACGGCCGGCATGGGCGACGCGGGTCAGCGAATCGATGATGAGCAGGACCTTCTTGCCCTGTTCGCGAAACGCCTCGGCAATCGCGGTCGCGCGCAGCGCCCCGCGGATGCGCAGCACGGGCGAATGATTGGCCGGCACCGCGACCACGACCGACCGCGCCCGCGCATCGCCCTTCAGCTTGGTTTCGAGGAAGTCGGACACCTCGCGGCTGCGCTCGCCGATCAGCCCGACGACGATCACGTCGGCCTTGGCGGCGCGGACCATCATGCCCAGCAGCACCGACTTGCCGACGCCGGAGCCAGCCATGATGCCGACGCGCTGGCCCTGACCGATGGTCAGCAGCCCGTTGATCGCGCGCACGCCGACATCCATCGGCTCCAGCACGCGGCCCCGGTCCAGCGGCGACTGGATACGCCCCGCGAGCGGCCAGCGGCCCGCACCCCGGATCGGCCCCTTGCCGTCGATCGGCTTGCCCGCGCCATCGACCACCCGGCCGAGCATCGCGTCGCCGACCTCGGCCTCGCCCGGCTTGTCGCCCGGCCGCACCAGCGCACCGGGCAGCAGCGGTGCCGGGCCGCCCAGGTTCATCATCAGCGTCCGGCCGTTGCGGAAACCGATTGCCTCCGCCTCGACCATGCCGCCATCGCCGGTGCCGACCTGGCACACGGTCCCGACCGGTAGCGACAGCCCGACCGCTTCCATCAACAGCCCGTCATAGCTGGCGAGCTTGCCCGCCACCCGCGCGCGCGGACGGAAGTCGGTCGGGGCCAGCGCGCCCAGATAGTTTTCGGCGAAACGGTTCAGCATCAGCGGGGCACCGGTACGGTTTCGATTTCCGCGCCAAGCTGTTCCAGCCACAGCGACGGGCCATCCTCGACCACGGTCGAGGCGGATTCGAGGATGAAGCCGCCGCGCTCGACATGGGCGTCGGCGACCGGGAACACCGCCTTGGGCAGCTTGCCCTCGACCAGCGGCACATCCGCTTCGTGCATGCGCAGGATCGCGGATTCGGCGCCATCGGCCAGCAGGTCGGCGGCGGCGTCGATCCGTTCGATCAGGTGGTTGGCCGATACGCCGACCTCGCCCACGATCTGCCGCACCAGCGTCAGCACCGTCTCGCGCAGCCGCGCGGCCATCGCCTCGCGGTCGATATGGGTCGCGGCGCCCAGCGCTTCGGCCAGCTTCGCCAGCAGCGCATGGTCGCGCGCCGTGTCGGACTGGCTGGCAGCGGCCGCCGCGGCCAGCCCCTCGGCATAGCCCGCCGCATGCGCCTCTGCGACCGGATCGAGCGCGTGGACGCTGTCGTCCACCACCGCGCTGAACGGGTCCCATCCCTCGGTCGGGTTGGCATCGGGATCGGCCGGGCGGAAATGCTTCGGGCCGACCGGCTGCTGGGCAGCGGCGGTCGCGCCGGAATCGGCCGGACGAACCGGCACGACGCCGGTCGCCGCGAACGGATCGGGCGTACCGAAGGCGCGGGCCAGGATGTCCGCCGCCGCGACATGGCGGCTGGCGAAGCCGGCGACGAAGCCGTTGGCGGGGGCGGGGGAGGCGGCGCTCTCAAACATAATCGTCGTCGCCGCCGCCCATCATGATCGTCCCGTCCTTGGCCAGGTTGCGCGCGACGGTGATGACGCCTTTCTGCGCATCGAGCACCTCGGCCAGCTTCATCGGGCCGCGTGCCTCCATCTCGTCGCGAATGCCGTCGGCGGCGCGCGCCGACATGCAGCCGAGGAAGCGGTTGCGCGCATTCTCGTCCACGCCCTTGAGCGCCCGGACCAGCAGGTCGCTGTCGACGTTGCGGATCAGTACGCCCAGATTCTTGTCGTCCATCTCCAGCAGATTGTCGAAGACGAACAGCTGGTCCTCGATCTGGCGGGCGATGTCGCGGTCGATCTTGGCCAGCTTGGGCATGACCCGCGTCTCGGTCGCCTTGCGGCCCGACGACAGGATTTTCGCGGCATCCTTCGCCCCGCCCAGCTGCACGCCGGTGCCGCTGGTGCGACCGGTCGAGCGGCGCGCGACCATCGACTTCAGCGTATCGATCGCCTCGGGCGTGATCGGGCCCAGCTTGGCGATACGGTGCAGAATCTGCGGCTGCGACGCTTCGGGCAGTCCTTCGAGCACCTGCGCCGCGACGCTCGGGTCGAGGTTGGCGAGCAGGACGGCAGCGATCTGCGGATGCTCGTCCTTGATCAGGCTGACGATCTCGGCCGCATCCATCCAGTCGAGCAGCTCGATCTGGCACGCGGTCTCGACCGGCGTGATCTTGGCCAGCACGCTCTCCGCCTTGTCCTGGCCCAGCGCCTTGTTCATCACCGTTTCGATGTGCGGGCGCGGATCGAAGCCGACCGTGGTGCGCTCGCGCGCCTTCTCGACGAAATCGTCGAGCACCACCGACACCTCGTCCTCGCTGACATCGGCGACGCTGAACATCGCCTTGCCCAGCTGCTGCACCTCTTCGGGTTCCAGCTTCTGCAGGATGGCGGCGGCTTCCTCCTCGCCGACCAGCATCATCAGGACGGCGGCGCGCTCGACGCCGCTCTGGATACGGACGGGGGCGTTCACTGCTTGGTATCCGACTGGATCATGTCACGAATGGCGAGCGCGGCGCGCGTCGGATTGTCGCGCGTGAAGCCACGGACGAGGCCGACCCGGTCGTCGTAATTCTGCGCGGTTTCCAGCATCTCCATGCTGACCGGCGCTGGTCCGGCGGGGGCGTTGAGCGCGGCCTGCGCGGCAGCTTCGGCGGCGGCGACGCGGGCGGTCTCGGCGGCGGCATCGGCCTTGCGCCGCTCGTTGATCGCCTTGACCATCGGGCGGACGCCCATGAAAAGCACCAGCAGCGCGATGATGAGCGCGGTGCCGTTGCGCGCCGCCATCGGCACCCAGTCGGCATCGTACCACGGGCGGGCGACGTCGCCGGCGACCGCCTCGGGCGAGAACTTGCGGCTGATGACCGTCACCGTGTCCTGGCGCTGCTGGTTATAGCCGACCGCCGCCTTCACGAGGTCGTTGATCTGCTGGATTTCGGCCGGGGTACGCGGCTTGGCGCCTTCGGGTTCGCGCAGCAGCACGGCGACCGACAGGCGACGGATCGATCCCGGCGCGGCGCGGGTCACCGACACTTCCTTGCCCAGGTCATAGGCGCGGCTGAAATTCTCGGTGGTCTTGACCGGCGGGGTGGCGCCGGGCGCGGTGCCGGGCTGCACCGTCGCACCCGCCGGACCCGGGGTCGCGGTCGCCAGCGTGGAGGCGGCGGGCGGGGTGTTGCTCAGCGCGCCGGGCACGCCGCCGGGGGCGGTTTCGCCGGGCGTGTTGCCGGCCCAGTTGCCCTGTTCGGCGCGGACGACGCCCTGCTTGTCATAGCTTTCGCGCGTCGCCTGGCTCTGGTCCAGATCGACATCGGCCTGGATCTCGGCCGAGAAATTGCCGGCGCCCAGCAGCGGGGTCAGCAGCGTGTTGAGCTGCGCGCGATACTTGTCCTCGATACGGCGCTGATAATCGATCCGCTCGTCCGACAGGGTCGATCCTTCCGACCCGTCGGTCGGCTTGCTCAGCAGCGCGCCCATCTGGTCGATGATCGTCACCTGATCGGCCTTCATCCCCGGCATCGAGGAGGCGACGAGGTTGACGATCGAACGGACCTGCGCCTGGGTCAGGCTGCGGCCGGGTTCGAGGCGGACGATGACCGAGGCGGAGGGCTGCGCATTGTCGCGCACGAACACCGAGCTTTCGGGCATCGCCAGGTGGACGCGCGCATCCGCCACCGATTCGATCTCGCCGATCGACTTGGCCAGTTCGGTCTCGCGCGCCTGGCGCAGCCGCTCGCCCTCGACGGCGCGCGACACGCCCATCGGCAGCTGGTCGAGGATCGCATAGCCGCCCGGCGCCGCCTTGGGCAGGCCCTGTCCGGCCAGCAAAATCCGCGCGCGGTGATAATCGTCCTCGGCGACGGTGATGCCGCCCGAATCGTCCACGCTGCTGCTGATCTTCGCCGCGCCCAGCGCGTCGACGACCGCCTGCTTGTCGCTGTCGGGCAGCGACGGGAACAACGTGCGCTGCGGCGGAGTGGCGAGCGCCATCCACGCCAGCGCCGCCGACAGCACCAGCCCGACGACGAAGATCATCGGCAGGCTGCGCTTGACGGCGGGTTGCTTCATCAGCCCGCCGATCTGGGTCAGCGGGTTAGCGAATTTGGCGGGCGCTGCGGGGGCGGGGGCGGGAACGCCGCCTGCACCGGTGGTGGCGAGAGCGTTTTCCATATCAGACCGGCATGCTCATGATGTCCTTGTAGGCGGACAAGAGTTTGTTCCTGACCTGCATCGTGGCTTCGAAGCCGACCGATGCCTGCTGGCGCGCCATCATCACCTTGGCGATGTCCACGGTCTCGCCGCGTTCGTACATCGCCGACAATTCGCTCGCCTTGTTCTGCTGCGCGTTCACGCCCTTCAGCGCGTCGCCCATCGCCTCGACGAAGCTGGTCGGCTTCGCCGGTTCGGCCTGCACCGGGGCGGCCGCGACCTGCGCATTCGCCTTGGACAGCGCCTGGTTGCGCTCGAGGATCTGCGCGCGCAGCGCCATCACCCGGTCGACGCCCATCGCGCCGCCGACACCGCCGACGCCGCTCATGCCGACGCCGCCATCGACTGGGTCGCCGAAGCGGCCAGCAGCTCGCCGGCCTCACGCGCCTTGGCGAGGCGGTAGCGCAGCGTACGCTCCGAAATGCCCAGCCGGCGGGCGGTCTCGATCCGGTTGCCGCCGCATTCCTCCAGCGTGCGGCGGATCGCCGCGAACTCGTGGATCTGGACGATGTTGGTCAGCGTCGCCGCCACCGGCTCGACCGCGCGCGGGGCAGCGGCGGCGGCGGAGGTGCTGGCGCGATCGAACACGATATCGTGCGCCTCGATCCGGTCGCCCATGCCCAGCAGCAGCGCGCGCTGGATCACATTTTCCAGCTCGCGGGCATTGCCCGGCCAGTCGTGGCGGCCGAGCATCGCCAGCGCCTCGTCCGAAATCCACGGCAGCGTCGAACGCATGCCCGCATGGCGCACCACCATCGCGGCAGCGAGCGCAGCGATGTCGCCCGGCCGGTCGGCCAGCGCGCGGGTGGTCAGCGGGAAGACGCTGAGGCGGTAGTAAAGATCGGCGCGGAAGCGGCCGGCGGCGACTTCGTCCTGCAGGTCGCGATTGGCGCAGGCGACGACGCGGACATCGACCGCCTCGGCCTGGGTCGCGCCGATCGGCACGACTTCGCGTTCCTGCAACACGCGCAGCAGCTTCGCCTGCAGCGGCAGCGGCATTTCCGCGATCTCGTCGAGCAGCAGCGTGCCGCCATGGGCCGCGCGGAAAAAGCCTTCGCCCGCCGCACCCGCGCCGGTGAACGCGCCCTTCACATGGCCGAACAGCATCGCTTCGAGCATGGTTTCGGGCAGCGCCGCGCAGTTGATCGCGACGAACGGGCCGTCGGCGCGGGCGCTTTCGGCGTGGATGGTGCGGGCCAGCACTTCCTTGCCGGTGCCGGTCGGGCCGTTGACCAGCACGGTGATGTCGGCGCCGGCGACGCGGCGGGCCAGCGCCTGAAGGGCCAGGCTTTCCGGATCGGCGGCGACCGCCTCGTGCCGGCCGCACAGCAGGGCTGCGGCAAAGGCATGGGCCAGTTCGGTATCGGCATGCGAATAGGACAGGCGGGCCGGGCGGCCGTCCGCAAACGGCGTCGCGGCGGCGGGACCATCGGCCAGCACCAGCGTGCGCGCCGCGATCGGCGGCACTTCGCCTTCCATGACCAGGAACACGTCGTTCGGCCCCGGCTTCTGTCCGGCATTGGCCAGGGCGAAGCCCTGCGCACGCAGCGACGAAACCAGCGTGAACTTGGCGCCAAGCACGGCAGCGGATGGATAGATCGAGCGCATCGTTTCGGACATTCCCCCTGAACGGCACCCTTTTGCCGGCAAATGGTTAACGGCCGGTAAAATCCACCCCGATTCGGCTCTGTACTCCGCGTACGCCCTCGTGCGCGCGCGAGGGGCCGCAAAATGCCGGAACTTTTTTCCTTAACCCGGTCCGCTGCGTGCCGTTTCTCCGGGCAGCAGCTTCGATCCCGATCGCTTCAAGGGGGGACGCGGGGCGCTGGAAGTCAGACTGGAGGACACACCCAATGACCGTTATCGGATCCAACATCGGATCGCTCCGCGCCGCCAACGCCTCGTCCGCTGCCAACGACGCCCTGAAGGCTTCGATGGAGCGCCTGTCGACCGGCAAGCGTATCAACTCGGCCAAGGACGACGCCGCCGGCCTCGCCATCGCCAGCCGCATGACCAGCCAGATCAAGACCATGGCAGTCGCCGCACGCAACGCGAACGACGGCATCTCGATGGCGCAGACCGCCGAAGGCGCGCTGGGCGAAGTCACCAACATGCTGCAGCGCATGAAGGAACTGGCTGGGCAGGCGGCCAACGGCACGCTGGGTTCGGCGGAACGCAAGTCGCTCCAATCGGAAGTCGGTCAGCTGACCGCGCAGATCAACGACATCGCGAACAAGACCAACTTCAACGGCATCAACCTGCTCGACGGCACGGTGAAGGCCGTGACGCTGCAGACCGGTTCGCAGGCCGGCCAGACCACTTCGGTCAGCCTCACCAGCACCTCGGCCACCGCGCTCGGCCTGAACGGCTACCGTGTCGAAGGCCAGGCGACCACCGGCCGCATCAACGCCGCGTCCGTCGCGGTCGGCGACGTACAGTTCAACGGCAAGAACGCGCTCGGCACTGCCTTGACCACGGCTGACGCCGAAACGACCGCTGCCAGCATCAATGGCAACACCGGCCAGACCGGCGTGTCGGCCAAGGCATATAACACTCTGTCAGGCGGTCCGATCGCGGCGGGCGGCATCACCGCGACCGGCAGCCTGACCATCAAGGTCGGTGCGAACGCAGCCGTCGACATCACCGGCGCCAACGGCCAGGAACTGGTCGACAAGATCAACCGCGACGTGGGCGGCATCAGCGCGCAGCTCGACAGCGAAGGCAAGATCGTCCTGTCGAACGACACCGGAAAAACGATTGAAATCGCCGGTTCAGCAGCGGGCAAGGCGGGCTTCACCAACGGCACCTATGGCGGCTTCGTCGCCCTGCAGAGCTCGACCGGCGAAGCGATCGACATCAAGCGCAGCGCGACTGGCGCAGCGGCGAGCTTGACCGCGCTCGGCTTGAACGAAACCACCTCGAATGAAGGCGTAAAAGGTACCGCTGTCGGCGATACTGCACTCTCCGTTACCGACGACGTGAAGATCAACGGCGTTGCCGTGGGTGCCTCGAACGACGCATCGGCCGCATCGAAGGCCGCCGCGATCAACGCCGTCAGCGACAAGTCGGGTGTCACCGCAACCGCTACGACCAAGGCGACCGTTGCACTGGCAGCCGGGAAGATCGTTGCCTCCAACACCTTGGTTGTCAACGGTTCGACGGTGACGCTTAGCGACTCGGACGGTGTTAGCGGTATGTCGATGTCGGACGTGGTGAAGAACATCAACGGTGCCGGCATCAGCGGCCTGGTCGCGTCGAGTGACGAGAAGGGCAACCTGATCCTCACCTCGTCGACCGGCAACGACATCACGCTGAAGGACGGCACCGGCGGTACCTCGGCGGGCTTGGTCATCGACATGAAGGGCGATGACGGCGGTGCCTCGACCGGCGCGATCGCCACCGGCCTGACCCTGCGTGGTCGTGTCGAGCTGAAGTCGGACACCGGTGCGGAAATCCGCGTCGAAGGTTCGGGCGGTCCGACCGGCTCGCTCGCCAAGGTCGGCCTGTCGGCCCAGGGCGGCTCGGCCGATACGGTCGGCGGCGCGCTGAACGTCTCGACCCAGGCGAATGCCGCGGTGGCGATGAACGCCATCGACAAGGCGCTCGACAAGGTCTCGGCGATCCGCGGCGACCTCGGTGCGGTGCAGAACCGTCTGCAGGTCACCGTCAACAACCTGACGACCACCTCGTCGAACCTGCAGGAAGCGCGCAGCCGCATCGAAGACACCGACTTCTCGGCGGAATCGACGGCGCTCGCCAAGGCGCAGATCCTCGGCCAGGCCTCGACCGCGATGCTGGCGCAGGCCAACCAGTCGCAGCAGGGCGTGCTGAAGCTGCTCGGCTAATCGGGCTCCGCCGCCGCCGTTCCCCCTTGATGAAGGCGGCGGCGGCGGGACTCCCGGCAACGGGCCAGCCCCCGGTGACCATCACGGTCACCGGGGGTTTCGGCGTTCCGGAGCACGGCCGACAGACTCTATATATAGGGGCATCGACAGACGCGCCGCGGCCTGCACGTCGCGCAACCCCGATCCTCCCCGCTCCGCGGGAGGGGGACCGTCCGCAGGACGGTGGAGGGGGGCGTCCACGAACGCCCCGGCTTCCTTCGTATCCCTGCGAAGGCGCAAATCCGGAATGCAAGGCATTGCCCGTCCGGAAAAGCCTTGTCCGTATCCCCGCGTAGGCGGGGATCCAGAACCTCAAACGCAACGCCGGCGTCCAAAAACCCTGGCCCCCCGCCTGCGCGGGGGTACGTCCCAAGAGCAACGGCAACGGGCTAGCCCACTTTCCTACAACCAACCCGCTACGCTAAACTCAACGTCCCGATCCTTCCCATCCGCCAACCTCCCACGTCACCCCGGGCCAGACCCGGGGTCCCGCTTCTTCTTCTCCGACCATCTCCGACCCACCACCCAACGCCCAACGCAAAACGCGCACGAGTGTGAACTTAGTGAACTTTGGCCACGAAAAAGGGGCCGAACCCCTGGTCCGACCCCGCTCAAGCGTTTGGAAATAAAAGAAAACTACCCCGAAGCTCGCGCCAACGCCCGTTTCAGCTTCTCATGCGCCGCCTTCTTGATCTGGCAGATGCGCGCTGCGCCGACGCCCAGCACCTGCCCGATCTCCTCGAGGTTCAGTTCCTCGACATAATAAAGCTGGATCACCTGCGCCTCCCGCTCGGGCAGCGCGGCGATCGCGGCGATCAGCGTGCTCCGCAACTCACCCTCGGCCAGCGCCTCGAACGCGTCGGGGCCGTCGTCCATGAACCACGGCGCCTCGTCGGTATAGACGTCGTCGATCGAATCGAACTGCACCGACTGGACATCGGCATAATCGACCCGCAGCCGCCCCAGCGGCACGCCCAGCCGGTCGGCGATCTCCGCCGGCACCGGCGCGCGGCCCAGCTCCACCGTCAGGCTCGACACCGCCTTGGCATAGTCGCGCCGCCGCTTCATCGCCCCGCGGCTGATCGTCGCCTGTCGCCTGAGTTCGTCGATCATCGCCCCGCGCAGCCGGGTGGCGAGATACTGCTCGAACGTCACCGTGCCGCGATCCTCGAACATCGGCACCGCCTCGACCAGCGCGACGAGGCCGACCTGCACCAGGTCCTCGACATCGACCATCGTGCTCATGTGACCATGGACGTGCCACGCGATCCGGCGGACCAGCGGCAGGTGGCGGCGGACGATCGCGTCGCCGTCGTTCGGTTTCGCATGCCGGGTATAGACCGGCGTGCTCAGCTCGGGCTGGGGGAAGAAGGGGGCGTTCATGCTGCGATGGCCTCCGGGGCGCCGATGACGGCGACGACTTCGACTGCCTTGTCCTCGGGAACTTCGAAGAAGCTCATGACGGGGGTGTCGGGCAGGTAGGACTTGATCAGCTTGCGGATCGCGACGCGGATCGACGGCTGCACGACCAGCGCGAACGGCTTGGCCTCGGCCATCAGCGGCTGCGCAGCGTTGGTCAGCGCGTCGACGATGCGACGGCCCAGATCGGGTTCGATCGCGTGGCGGCGGCTGGGATCGTTCCGCATCGCCTGGCCCAGCAGCGCCTCCAGCTGCCCCTCGAGCGTCATCACCCGCAGCGGCTCGCGCACCCCGCACAGCTTCTGGATGATGAGGGCGCCCAGTTCCGGCCGGATCAGCTCGACGATCTCGTCGGCATCCTGCGTCCGCTGGGCGACCACGACGATCGCGGCGGCGATACGGCGGAATTCCTTGAGCGTGATATTCTCGGCCAGCAGCGCGCGCAGCACCTGCGTCAGCGTGGTGAGCGTCAGCGGGTTGGGGCACAAAGCCGCCACCAGATTGGCGGCACGGTCCTTGAGGCCGTCGAGCAGCGCCTGCACCTCGTCCGGACCCAGCAGCTCGGTCGCATTGACGGTCAGCACATGGTTCAGGTGCGTGGCGATGACGGTCCCGGCATCGACCACCAGATAGCCGGCACCCGTCGCTGCATCGGCGTCGCCCGGCTGGATCCACACCGCGTCCAATCCGAAGGTCGGGTCCTTGGCGGTTTTGCCGTTCAGCATGCCGACCGCCTGGCCCGTGTCGAGCGCCAGCATCTCGGTCGCCGACGCCATGTCCTCGCCGACGACCACGCCGCCGATCGAGATGCGATAGGTGTAGGGGGCGAGGTTGATATCGTCGCGCACCTTCACCTGCGGCACGACGAAGCCCAGTTCCTTGGACAGCTGGCGGCGGACCCCGGTGATCCGGCTCATCAGCGGCGCGCCCTTGCGCTCGTCGACCAGCGGCACCAGGCCATAGCCGATGTCGAGCATGATGTGGCAGGTGTCGGCCACTTCCTCCCAGCAGATCTTCGACAGGTCGGCTGCTTCGGGCAGCGCCTCGACCGGCGGCGGGGGCGGGGGGGCGTTCTTGATCTTGCCGAGTTTCCACGATGCGAAGCCCGCAATGCCGGCGGCGGGCGCCAGCACGAGGAACGGCATCCCCGGCAGCATCGCCAGCAGCCCCAGGATACCGGCGACCGGCGCCCAGGTGCGGTGCGACGCGAACTGCGTCCCGATCTGGCCGGCCAGATCCTGCGAAGACGTGGAGGTGACGCGGGTAACGATGGCGGCGGCGGCGATAGACAGCAGCAGCGAGGGCACCTGCGCGACCAGCGCGTCGCCGATCGCGAGCAGCACATAGGTCTGCGCCGCTTCGCCGACCGCCATCTGGTGGCTGACGACGCCGAGGATCAGGCCGCCGACGATGTTGATCGCCAGAATGAGCAGGCCGGCGACCGCGTCGCCCTTCACGAACTTCGACGAACCGTCCATCGCGCCGTAGAAATCGGCTTCGGCGCCGGTCTCGATCCGCTTGTTGCGGGCTTCGTCGGGGGTGATCAGGCCGGCGTTCAGGTCGGCGTCGATCGCCATCTGCTTGCCGGGCAGCGCGTCGAGGGTGAAGCGCGCCGACACTTCGGACACGCGGCCCGCACCCTTGGTCACAACGATCATGTTGATGATGATCAGGATCGAGAAGACGAAGAGGCCGACGACATAGTCGCCACCGATCAGGAACGTCCCGAACGCCTCGATGACATGGCCCGCCGCCGCTTCGCCCTCATGCCCGTGGACCAGCACGACGCGGGTCGATGCGACGTTGAGGCCCAGGCGGAACAGCGTCGCGAACAGCAGCACGGTCGGGAAGGCGGAGAAGTCGAGCGGCTTCTGCGCGTTGAGCGCGACCATCAACACCGCGATCGAGATCATGATGTTCATGACGAAGAAGATGTCGAGCATGAACGCCGGGATCGGCACGACCATCAGCAGCACGAGCAGCAGGATCGCGGCGGGCAGCGCCGACCCGCGCATCGCGGGCAACAGGCTCTTGGGATTGCTCAGGATCGCCTGCATCACGCGTTACCCAGATTGGCGAGGATCGAATAGGCGAGGCGCGCCGATTCAGGGGTCGGGCGGTAGAGCGAGGCCATCTGCACCTGCGGCGTCGTCGCGTCGCCGCTGCGGCTGCGCACGACGTTCAGATTGGCCAGCGTCGTCGCCAGCCACGCCTCGTCATTGCCCTGCGCCTCGTTGCCGAGGATGACGTCGCCGTCGAAGCCGTTCATCATTACCGCCGGCTGCATCCGGTTGACCGGAAAGCTGCCCATCATGTCGCCCAGGTCGACGCCGCTGCCGCCGCCGGCCTTCGCGCCGCGGTCCAGCTTGGTCGCCATCTTGTCATAGATTTCGGCGAGCGAGCGCGGCTGGCCGCCGGCGCCGTAGAAGATGGTCCGGTTCGCACGCGCCGCGGCGGGGAACATGGCCGCAGCGGAACGATCGGGATTGCTCTGCATCGTGGTCAGGAACTGGCGCGCACCGCCCAGCCCCAGGAAATGCGCCATGTACAGGTCGGTGCCGGTGGCCGAGCGGCCCAGTGCGGTCTCCAGCGCGGCCTTGTTGTCGGCGGCATGCTCTGCGGCCATCAGCGACGATGCCTGCGGGTCGTTGCGCATCTGCAGGATCGCGCGGCGAGTGCCCGGATCGGCGACATAATAGCGGCCGTTGCTGCCCTGGCGGATGCTGTCGGATGCCCAGCCCATGCCGTGTTCGGCGCCATGCGCCTTCACCACGCCCAGCCAGCTCTGCTCGACGAACTGGTACAGCCCGGTGGCCGACGACGTCCCGGCACGCGCATTGGCCTGCAGGCCGCTTTCGACCTGCGCCTGGCCCAGCAGGTAATTGAAATCGACACCGGTCCGCGCGCTCGCCTTCGCGATCGCGCTATGGACATAGGATCGGGCTTCTACCGGAACGACACTCATCGGGCTGTACTTCGCTTCCCCTGTTCAGGAGCGAGAAAAGCAAGCGGCGTGCCAGTTTGGGATCGGGTGCGCAGTCAGGCTCGCCACGAGCGTCATCCCGGCGAAGGCTGGGATCTCTCGGTTGCAGCGCGGGACAGGAACCGCAGCAGACCCCAGCCTGCGCGGGGGTGACGCTTTGAAGAGCGGGAACGAACCTACCGATACGCCGCCGCAGCCAAGCGCTGCGGGGTGCCGGCAATTCCCGGCCGGTAGGCCGGCAAACCGCCGCCGGCCAGCTGGTCGATCCGCCGGCGGACATTGGCCGCCATCAGGTTGACGTAGATGCGGGCGGTCTCGTTCAGCCGCTGTGCCTCGCGCGCCAACGTCTCCAGCTCGGCGTCAAGCGGCAGGTCGTCATTGGCGGCGACCGCCTCGATCCCCTGCAATTTCATTGCGGTGGCGGTCTCCAGCGCGGTGATGTCGTTGGCCTGCAACGCCGCGATCTCGGCATGCAGGCTGTCGATGATCTGGATCAGCGCATCACGCCGGTTCATTGCTGTTCCAATCGAGTTTCAGGGCGATGAGCCGGTCGGCGATGGTGGCGGGCGACAGGGGGAAGCGTCCTTCGGAAATCGCCTTGCGGATCGTCGCGACGCGGTCGGTATCGACCGGTGGCGACGACGCCATCGCCTGCGCGGTGGTCCCGCCGGACAGCAGCGCCACGCCGCTCTTGGGCGCGCCCGTATCCTGCGGCGCCTGTGCCGTTTCCGTGCGTGCCTGCCCCTCGGTCCGCGCGACACCGCGCCCACCGATCGACGTAACCAGCCTTGATCCGACAGAATCCACCATGTCCCCGTCCTTCACGAACTGCTGACATGAGGAGAAACGGCGGCACCGGCGACTTCTTTAGCAAAAATTACTGGGGGGTTATTTTTTCGGATTTCATGGGGGCGGGAACGCCCACCGGTCCGCATTTGAGCCGTACCCCCGCGCAGGCGGGGGTACGATGCGGATTGGGCGGACGTATCGGCTCAGCCTACCCTACCCCGTAAAACCCGGCAGCGCCGCCCGGCCCGATTCCAGCGCGATTGCCTGGATCGGCGGCCTGGCCGGATCGACCTTCACCATCAACCGACCGCCGACCGGGGCATCGCCCATCGCCACGCCGTCACGCGTGATCGAGAAGCCGGGCGCGCCGGCCTCGACCATGATCGGGTCGCCCCGGCGGATGACCGGTTCGGGCTTGGCGGCGACGACCGCGACCGGCGCTGCCGCCGGGCGTTCGGGGGCGACGCGGGTCATCCGGCGGACCGGCACATAGACTTTCCACGCCGGCGCCATGCAGCTGATGACCACCGCATCCTGCCGGTCGGACAGCCAGCCGAATTGCGGCATAGCACAGCGCGCGAGCTTCAGGCGCGGATCGACGGGCATCTGCGCGCCGCCGTCCATGCCGATGCTGGCACCGGTGAACTGCACCACCGCCTCGTCGAGCTGGGCGGTCGATTGAAAGGTCTGCGCGGTGGCAGGGACCGCGATCAGCATCGCGGCGAACAGGCTGTGGCGGATCATTTCGTCTCTGCTCCATCGGCAGGGGCGGCAAGCGGCGCTTGCCGGTCGGCAACGGCTTGCCGCTCACCGGCAAAGCCCAGATCGATGAATACGCCCCGCCCGCCGGTTCCCGGCGGTGCGAAGGCGATCTGCGCGGGCGTCGCCGCGCCTTCGCGCACCAGCAGCGCGGCGACGGCGCGCGCGCGGTCGGTGGCGAGGATCGCGGCGCTGCCGGTCGTCGGGTCGACGTCCTTGCCGGCTTCGGGGCCGTCGGTCCCGCCGGTCAGCGTGACGGCGATGCGCCGGTCGGCGGCGGCACCGCGTACGAACTCGACGCTGTTGGCGCTGCCGGCGGGCAGGGCGGCCGATCCGGGCGCAAAGCCGTCGATCACCGCGCGTTCCACCGTCATCGGGATCGGTTCGGCATCGAATCCGGCGCGGATGCCGGCAGTCAGCGCGCGTTTGTCGACGGCCTGCGCCGCCTGCAGGAACACGAAGAACCCGACCAGCAGCAGCGACAGGTCGGCCAGGGTGGTCAGCCATAGCGGGCGACCGGGGGCGGGGTCGAAACGTTGGATTCTCATTCTGCGGCCTCCCGGAATTGTGGTCGCTCCCGCCTGGCGAGCGCGACCAGAGGTGCCTCGAAACGGGCACGTTCGAATGCTTCGGCGCGACCCAGCCGGCGCAGCCGTCCGGCGATGGGCATGCCGACCAGCGCGGCCAGCACCGCGCCGTATAGGGTGGACAGCAACGCGACGGCCATCGCCTGCCCGATCGCGGTCGGATCGGTCATCGCCATGAACATCCGCACCAGGCCGACCAGCGTACCGATCATGCCCAGCGCGGGGGCCAGTTCGGCCATCGCCGTCCACATGTCGGCGGCGGCGAGGTGCCGTTCGGCGCGGGCTTCGTTGCGGTGGCGCAGCGTCGCCGCCACGCCGTCGGGGCCGACGCCGTCGACGATCGCTGCGATGGCGTCGGCGATGTCGGGATCGGTGATCCGCGACCGGTCGAGCGTCATCACGCCATGCCGCTTGGCGATGCGGCCCAGCGCGGCAATCTGGCCCAGTCCCTCCTCGGCCGAAAAAGGCGTGCGGCCCAGCGTGCCGAGCGCGCGGATCGCGCGGGCAAGATCGGCCGGCGGCGTGCGGATCAGCAGCGCGACGAAGGTGCCGCCGACCACGAAGGCGGCGGCGACCGGATCGGCATAGGGGGCGAACATGGATGCGTCCATGGCCGCTTCCCTGCAAACACGGTGCCAGTTTTCGTGCCGGCAATGGCTTGCCGGATGCGGTTGCCGCTTGCCGGTCGGCGGCGGCAAAAGCGGCAATTGGACCATGGGTCGCGGGTTTCGCGAAAACTGGCACGCCCTTTGCTGTGTTTCCGCGTGACGCGCAGCTGGCGCGCCGATTTGGGAACCGTCCGATGGCCGACAATGCTCTGTTCGGGATACACGGCGCCGCGCTGCAGGTGCGGGCGCAGCGCATGGGTATGCTCGCATCGAACATCGCCAATGCCTCGACGCCCGGCTTCAAGGCGAAGGACGTCGACTTCCGCGCGGCGCTGGCCGGCGCGCAGCAGAGCGGCAATGTCGACCGCTCGATCGACAGCAACACGCTCTACCGCCGTCCGCTCCAGCCTTCGCTCGACGGAAACACCGTCGAACTGGTCACCGAACAGACCGCCTTCGCCGAAAACGCGGTCGCGTATCAGACGACGCTCGCGTTCCTGAACGGCCGCATTTCCACCATCACCCGCGCGCTGAAGGGGGAATAAGCCCATGCCCGCACCAATGAGCATCTTCGAAGTATCAGGCCGCGCCATGTCCGCGCAGCTGGTGCGGATGAACACCACCGCCTCGAACCTCGCCAATGCCGGCGCGGTGTCGACGACCGAGGCCGGCGCCTATCGCACGATGAAGCCGGTGTTCCGCACCACTTTCGATGCAGCCAGCGGCCTCGCCACGGTCGATGCGGCGCAGGTCGTGACGGCGGGCGAGGCGCCGGCCAAGCGCCACGATCCCGGCAACCCGCTGGCCGATGCCGAAGGCAATGTGTGGGAAGCCGCCGTCGATGAACCGCGCGAGCTGGTCGACATGCTCGATGCCGCCCGCACCTATCAGAACAATGTCGAGGTGATGTCGACCGCCAAGTCGCTCATCACCGAAACGCTGCGCCTGGGACGCTGATCATGACCACCACCGCCATCCAGAACATCCCGACGGTAAAGGGCGCGAACGACGCCGCGGCCAAGGCGAAACTGGGCCAGCGCTCACTGGGGCAGGACGATTTCCTCCGCCTGATGACCGCACAGCTGCAATATCAGGACCCGTTCAACCCGACCGACAACGGCCAGATGGTCGCGCAGATGGCGCAGATGTCGTCGCTGTCGGGCATCACCGAAATGAGCTCGACCCTGAAGACGTTGTCCGCCCGCCTGGCCGGCAGCGGCACGAGCGACGCGGTGTCGTGGATCGGCAAGGCCGTCCTGACCGACAGCGCGACGGCCACCGCCGATACCAAGGGCAATGTCACCGGCGCGGTCGAACTCGACAAGGACGCCGCGCAGGTGAAGGTCGAGATCCGCGATGCCAACGGCAATCTCGCCCGTGCCGTATCGCTGGGTGCGCAGCCTGCCGGCATGGTCGATTACCAGTGGGACGGAAAGACCGAGGACGGCAGCGCCGCCGGCGCCGGCCCCTACACGATCAGCGTCGCGGCCAGCGATGCCAACGGACAGGTGGTGAAGGCTCGCAACCTTGCCTGGGCCGGGGTCTCCTCCGTCATGCCCAATGGCGGAAAACCGATGCTGACGCTGTCCGACGGTCAGCAGGTGCTGGCCGATACCGTTCGCAAGATCGCCTGAAATTCCAACCCTTTCATTTGAATTTTCGCAGGAGCAAATCCCATGTCCTTCTACACTTCGCTCTCCGGTCTGAAGGCTTCGCAGGTCGACATGGCGTCGATCTCGCACAACCTCGCCAACGTCGGCACCACCGGCTTCAAGAAGAGCCGCGCCGAATTCGCCGACGTGATCGCGTCCAACCTGTCGGTCGCGCCGACGCAGATGGTCGGGTCGGGTACCGTGGTGAAGGGCAATCGCCAGCAGTTCGGCGAAGGCAACCTCGTCCAGTCGTCCTCGTCGCTCGACATCGCGATCGCCGGCGACGGCTTCTTCGCGCTGAAGCCCGATCCCACGAAGGACGGCCTGACCTTCACCCGAAACGGCTCGCTGCGCGTCGATTCGAACCAGTTCGTCACCGATGCGCAGGGCGCGCGGCTGCAGGTCTATCCGGTCGACGGGTCGGGCAACGTCGTGTCGACCACCCGCGATTCGCTGGCCGACCTCGTGTTGTTCGAAACCTCGGGCAAGCCGACCGGCACCGAGGATGTGAAGCTCGGCCTCAACATGAACGCCCGCTCGGTCAAGCCGACGACGACCCCGTTCAACCGCTTCGATTCGACCAGCTACAACGAAGCGGTGACCACGACCGTCTATGACGGCGCCGGCAACCCGATGACCATGACCACCTATATGGTCCGCACCACCGCGCCGCAGGCGGACCCGACCGATCTGTCGAGCACCTGGGAAGCCTATAGCTTCGTCGGCGACAAGGCGATGGAAGTGGGCGGCACGCCTGCGACCGGCACGACCCCGGCGGTGCCGGGAACGCAGGCGGTGACGATCACCTTTGATGCCACCGGCAAGTTCACCACCCCGGTCGCGACGACCTTCGACTCGTTCATGCCGGCCAGCGGCGTGGCGCAGCAGCAGATCAAGCTGACCTTCCCGACCACCACCGTCGCGACGACCAAGCCGTTCAAGCTGGAAACGCAGCAGCAGGACGGCGTCGCCGTCGGCCGGTTGCAGGGCGTGACGATCAACGAAAAGGGTATCGTCACCGCCAGCTATTCGAACGGCGATACCAAGGCGCTGGGCCAGGTCGCGATCGTCAACTTCTCGAACTCGGCAGGCCTGCGCCAGATGGGCAACAGCAACTGGCAGGCGACCGGCCTGTCGGGCGACCCCAGCTTCGCCAGCTCGGGTGAGAACGGCGCCGGCTCGCTGATGTCGGGCATGATCGAAGGGTCGAACGTCGACATCACCGAGGAACTGGTCAGTCTGATCGCCGCACAGCGCAACTTCCAGGCGAACTCGAAGGCGCTCGACACCTCGAACCAGATCACGCGGTCGATCCTCGATCTGCGTGCGTAATAAGGCTGTTTGAAAACGCGCGAAAGAGCGCGTTTTGAGGCGGCACCAGCCCGCTCCCCCACCCGACCACCCATCGAGGATACCGTGTGGGTGGCCGGGTGGGGGAGCGGGCTGGTGCCGCAAAATGCGTCTCGACGCATTTTCGAACAGGCATAACCCATGAAACTGGCATGACCCTTGCTGTGTAGCGAGGGTCATACTTGGGAGGTTTCGATGGACCGGCTGGTCTATACCGCAATGTCGGGGTTGCGCGGCCACATGGCGTCGCAGGCGACGATCGCGAACAACATCGCGAACGCCTCGACCATCGGGTATCGCGCGGACAAGGTCGATTTCGAACAGTTGTTGCTGAAGGGCAAGAACGGCGAACTCGAATCCCGCTCGCCCTCGTCAGAGGAAGTGCGCGACATGGACCGGCGGGCCGGCGCGATCCTCGCGACCGGCCGCCCGCTCGACATCGCGATGGAAGGCGACAGCTGGATGGCGGTGCAGGCGCTGGACGGCACCGAAGCCTATACCCGCCGCGGCGACCTGCAGGTTTCTGCCGCCGGCACGCTGGAAACCGGCGATCGCTTGCCGGTCATGGGCGCGACCGGACCGATCACCGTGCCGCCCTACCAGGCGATTTCCGTCACCGCCGATGGCCGGGTGATGATCGTGCCGCAGGGCGCACCCGCCGGCACGCCGGACCAGGAAATCGGCCAGATCAAGCTGGCGAGCACGGCGGGCAGCCAGACGGTCAAGGGTATCGACAATCTGCTGCACGTCCGCGGCGGCGGCGTCCTGCCCGGCGACATGACCGCCAAGGTCCGTTCGGGTTCGCTCGAACAGTCGAACGTCAACATGACGCAGGCGCTGGTCGACATGATCGAGAACCAGCGGTCGTACGAAGTGCAGGCGGGCATGCTGAAGCAGGCGAAGGAGATGGATGAATCCTCCGCCAACCTGATGCGCGTCCAGAGTTAAGGAGAAGACACGATGGCCAATGCCGCACTCCATATCGCCCGCACCGGGCTGGACGCGCAGGACACGCGCATGCGTGTCATCTCGAACAACCTGGCGAACGTCAACACGACCGGGTTCAAGCGCGACCGCGCCTCGTTCGAGGCGCTGAGCTACCAGATCGTGACTGCACAGGGCGCCGCCTCGACCGCGGAATCGCGCTATGCCACCGGCCTGAACCTCGGCACCGGCGTCAAGATCCAGGGCACCGCCAGCATCCAGACGCAGGGATCGCTGTCGTCGACCGGCAACACGCTCGACATGGCACTCGAAGGCGACGGCTTCTTCCAGGTGCAGCTGCCCGGCGGCCAGCTCGGCTATACCCGCGCCGGCAATTTCAGCCGCTCGCCAGAGGGCATGCTGGTCACGACCGAGGGTTATCAGGTGATGCCCGGCATCACCCTGCCCGAGGGGGCGACCTCGATCACCATTGGCGGTGACGGCACGGTCAGCGCGACGATCCCGAACCAGACCGAAGCGACGCCGATCGGCCAGATCCAGGTGTCGACCTTCGCCAATCCGGCCGGTTTGCAGCCGATCGGCGACAATTTCCTGATCGAAACCGGTGCATCGGGTGCGGTGCAGACCGGCGTCGCCGGCCTCGATGGCCGGGCTCGCATCCGCCAGGGGATGCTGGAGGGTTCGAACGTCAACGTCGTCGAGGAACTCGTCGACATGATCGAGACGCAGCGCGCCTATGAGGTCAATTCGAAGATGATCTCGGCCACCGACGAGATGCTGAAATATGTCAACCAGAACATCTGAAGCCGTGCGCAGCCTCGCGCTCGCCGCGGTCGTGCTGGCGGCAATGCCGGCAACCGCCCGCCCCCTGTTCGGCAGGAAATTGCCGCCCGAGGATTATTCGGCATCGCGCCCCGCGCCGCCGGTGGCCACGGTCGTCGCGACCGGTGCGATCTTTCAGGCGGATCAGGGCTATGCCGCCCTGTACGAAGGCTGGCGCGCCAAGAAGGTCGGCGACCCGCTGACGATCGTGCTGGTCGAACGCACCAGCGCGTCCAAGTCGGCCGGTTCGAAGCTGGACAGCGGCGGCGGCTTCGGCATCACGCCGCCATCGGTCGGGCCGCTGTCGTTCGACCCGAACATCGCGTCGGCATCGGGCAAGCGCAACTTCAACGGCGGCGGATCGGCCGACCAGACGAACGCGCTGTCGGGCGAACTGTCGGTGACGATCGCCGAAGTCTATCCTAACGGCACGATGCTGGTGCAGGGCCGCAAGCAGGTGACGCTCAATCGCGGGGACGAATTCGTCGCGATCAGGGGCATCGTCCGCATGGCCGATGTCGATGCCAACAACCGCGTGCCGTCGACCCGCGTCGCCGATGCCCGCATTTCCTACACCGGCAAGGGCGATGTCGCCCGCGCCAGCCGGCAGGGGTGGCTCAGCCGCTTCTTCCAGGTCGTCAGCCCGTTCTAGGACAGCCCATGCGCCTCCTATTCGCCATCCTCGCCGCCGCCTTCCTGATGGTCCAGCCCGCTTCGGCGGAACGGGTCAAGGACCTCGGCCGCTTCCAGGGCATCCGGTCCAACCAGCTGACCGGCTATGGCATCGTCGTCGGGCTTCCCGGCACCGGTGACGACAATCTCGAATACACCGTACAGTCGGTGAAGGCGATCACGTCGCGCATGGGGCTGCAACTGCCGCAGGGGATCAACCCGGGGCTGAAGAATGCCGCGGTGGTGATGATCACCGCCGAACTGCCCGCCTTCGCCAAGCCCGGCCAGCGGATCGACGTCACCGTCGCCTCGATGGGCAAGGCCAAGTCGCTACGCGGCGGTGCGCTGGTGATGACCCCGCTGATGGGTGCCGACGGGCAGATTTATGCGATGGCGCAGGGCAATCTCGCGGTCGGCGGTCTGGGTGCCGAAGGCGCCGACGGGTCGAAGATCGTAGTCAACATCCCCTCGACCGGTCGCATCCCCGACGGGGCGACGGTCGAACGCACGGTCGACACTGGCTTCGCCACCGCGCCGACGCTGACCTTCAACCTGGCGCAGGCCGACTTCACGACGGCGCAGAATGTCGCGAGCGCGATCAACCGCCGCTTCGGCGCCGGCACCGCGACCGCGATCGACGCGGTATCGGTGGCGATGCGCGCGGCGCCGGGTGCCGATACCCGGTCGATGCTGATGAGCGAGGTCGAGAATCTTCCGGTCCAGCCGGCCGAAACGGCGGCACGCGTCATCGTCAACGCCCGTACCGGGACGATCGTCATCAGCTCTGCAGTCCGGCTGGCGCCATCCGCGGTCACGCATGGCAAGCTGACCGTGAAGATCGACGAGAACCAGCGCGTCAGCCAGCCCGCGCCGCTGAGCCAGGGTCAGACCGCGCTCGAACAGAAGAGCGGTGTGACCGTCGAGCAGGAAGTCAAGCCGATGTTCCTGCTGGCACCCGGACCGCAGCTCGCCGACGTCGTGAAGGCGATCAACGCGATCGGCGCGTCGCCGGCCGATCTGGTCGCGATCCTCGAGGCGCTCAAGGAGTCGGGTGCCCTGAAGGCCGAGCTGGTGGTCCTGTGAGCGTGATCGGCGCGACGACCGGCATCGGGGTCGACACCAGCCGCCTGGGCACCGACAGGAACCTGAAGGCCGCAGGCGAACGGTTCGAAGCGGTCTTCACCGGCATGATGCTGAAATCCATGCGGCAGGCGAAGCTCGCCGACGGCCTGTTCGAGAACAAGGCCGGTACCCAGTTCCGCGACATGTGGGACCAGAAGCTCGCCGAGAACATGGCGGTGACGACGCCGATGGGGATCGGGAAGGCGATGACCGAGTTTCTCGCGAAGGCAAACAAGGTTACCGAGGCGGATACCGTCAATTCGACGCAAGCCGCACCGCAATCTGCCGTTAACCCCTCTGAAGGGAAGAGCGGATGAGCGACCTGCTGTCGATCGGGGCGAGCGGCGTCAGGGCCTATCAGTCGGCGCTGACCACCACGTCGGATAACATCGCGAACGCCGGCACCCCCGGCTATGTGCGCCGCACGACCACGCTCGCCGAAATCGGCGTGGGGTCGTCGGTGCAGCTGACCGGCAGCGGCGTGACCGTTGCCGGCATCGCGCGTTCCGCCGATGCCTTCCGATCGGCGGATGTCCGCCAGACGACCTCCGACGTGTCGCGCAGCGATGGCGGCATCGTATGGATGGAACGGATCGAGGATGCGCTGGGCAGCCGCGCGCTGACCACGCGCATGACCTCGTTCTTCAACGCCGCGACGACCCTGTCGTCCGACCCCTCGGCCGATGCACCGCGCCAGGCGATGATGGAGGAGGCCGAAAGCGTCGCTCAGTCCTTTTCCGGCACGATCAAGGCGCTGGACGATGCGGCGACCAATCTCGACGCGATGGCCGGCAACGTCGCCGAAAAGCTTTCGAACAACGCCGCCGCCCTTGCCCGCATCAACGACGGGCTGGCACGCGTCGCGCGCGGATCGGTCGGCGAGGCGCAGCTGCTCGACCAGCGCGACCGGACGCTCGACGAAATGAGCGAGATGATCGACATCGACGTCCAGTTCGATCCGGTCGGCCGCGTCACCGTCCGCGCGGGGGCGGGGGATACCCCGCCACTGGTCCACGGCATCCAGGCATCGACCGTGCGGGTGTGGCGTGACGACGACAGCGGCGTGCCGGTCTTTGCCGCGATGCGCGACGGGAAGGAAACCGTGCTCAGCCCGCGCGGCGGAACGACGGCCGGCATGATCGACGGTGCGCAGCGTATCAAGGAAATGCGCGCCGACGTCCGCGACCTCGCGCAGAAGTTCGTCGATGGCGTGAACGGCGCGCTGACCCAGGGCGAGGACCTCAAGGGCAATACCGGCGACGCCAACAAGATGTTCGCCATCGACGCGGATGGCCGCGTCACTCTGGCGTTCGACGATGCGAGCAGGATCGCGGCGGCACGGGTCGGCAAGGGGCCGCGCGACAGCGGCAACCTGGGCATATTGGCCGAGGCACGGCGCGCGGGTGCCTGGGAAACGCAGCTGGTCGCGTTGCAGTCGAGCAACGGGTCGGCGCTGGCCGCGCGCAAGACCGTGGCGGAGGCGCAGGGGTCGATCCGCGATTCCGCGATCGATGCCCGCGACATGTCGGCGGGCGTCAATCTCGATCAGGAAGCGGTCAACCTGATGAAGTTCCAGCAGGCGTACCAGGCGTCCAGCCGCGTGATCCAGGTCGCGCGCGAGACGCTCGATGCGATTCTCGCGATCCGATAGGACGTAGCATGCAGATCTCCACCGCCAGCTTCTATAACCGCTCCGCCGCGCAGATGTCGCGGCTGAACGCCGATCTGAACCGCTATACGAGCGAACTGGCGACGAAGAAGCTGAACGTCGCGTCGCAGGATTCGACCGCGTGGATGATGCTGGGCGGCATCAAGAAGGACGAGGCGGACGCGACGGCCTTTCGCGCCAACATTACCCTGTCGCGCGGCTTGCTGGCACAGGCCGACACGGCGCTCGGCAATGTCGACGACCGGCTGGTCCGCGTCCGCGAACTGGCGACCCGGGCCGGCACCGAAACGCTGAACGATGCCGATCGTATGTCGATCGCGACCGAACTGGGCCAGCTGCGCGAAGGGCTGCTGGCGCTTTCCAACACGCGCGACGTGCGCGGCCATGCGATTTTCGGCGGCCTGGGCGACGTCGCCTTTGCCAAGGATGCCGACGGCGCGATCAAATATACCGGCATCGATGCGACCGGCGCGACGGTGGTCGATGTCGAATCGACGGCGCAGATCCGCATCGGCGACGCCAGCCAGATCCAGGTCGGCATCGATGGCAGCCGCGTCTTCGGCGGCGCGACCGGCGCGACCGACATCTTCAAGCTGATCGACGACCTGAAGGCGGCGATGGAAATGCCGCTGACCGCCGCCGCCGCCGAAGCCGCCGGATCGACCGGGACGGGTGGGGCCGGCGGCACGACCGGCGGGACGGGTGGCACGGCCGGAGGTACGGGCGGCACGGCCGGAGGTACGGGCGGCACCGGTGGTACGACCGGAGGTGCCGGTACGACCGACCCCGCTACCCCCGTACCGTTCGACGCGGAGGCCGCGCGCAGCAAATATGCGCTGGCGATCAGCTCGGCACTGAACAAGCTCGATTCGGCCGAGGCGCAGGTCACCGCCGCCCGCGCCGCCAACGGCGCCCGCGCGGCGCGGCTGGAGATCGAATCGACTCAGCTGGAAACGGTCGGCATCGACCGCGAAGAGGCGCGCAGCTCGCTGGAGGACGTCGATATCGCGACGATGACGGTGCAGTTCCAGAAGACGCTGACGATCCTCAACGCGACCCAGGCGACCATCTCGAAGCTCGCGAACCTGTCGCTCTTCAACTATCTGAAGTGACCGATTTGCGCCGTGCGACCCCTGAATTCGGGCACGGTAACGATTTCTCGACGTCTCTCGCGCAAAAGGGGTTTCGTATGACGCGCCGCGACCGGCGGGGCGCCATTTAGTAACCCAGGGGCAAGCGCCATATGTTTCCGGCCATCGGCTTCGTCGTCCTTATCGCCATGGTGTTCGGCGGGTTCGCCTTCACCGGCGGTTCGCTCGGTCCCGTGCTGCACGCCCTGCCGCACGAAATGCTCATCATCGGCGGTGCGGCGGTCGGCGCGCTCATCATCGGCAATTCGGGCCGTGAGCTGAAGGGCATGGGCAGCGGCTTCATGAAGGTGCTGAAGGGGCCCAAATACAAGAAGCAGGATTATCTCGACGCGATCTTCCTGGTGTCCAAGCTGATGAAGATGCTGCGCGCCGAAGGGCCGATCGCGCTGGAACCGCATGTCGAGGACCCGAAATCGTCGTCGGTGTTCAGCGAATATCCGCGGCTGATGAAGGACCATACGCTCATCAACCTGATCGCCGACACGCTGCGCCTGATCGTCGTATCGTCGGGCACGCTGGACGTGCACGCTGTCGAGGAGGTCATGGACAACGCCATCAAGACCCACCATCACGAGGAACAGGGCCCGCAGGCGACGCTGCAGGGGCTGGCCGACGCGCTGCCCGCACTCGGCATCGTCGCCGCCGTGCTGGGCGTGGTGAAGACGATGGGGTCGATCGACAAGCCGCCCTCGATCCTGGGCGGCATGATCGGGTCGGCGCTGGTCGGCACCTTCCTCGGGATTCTGCTCGCTTATGGTCTGGTCGGGCCGCTGGCCGGCCGGTTGCAGCAGGTGATCGATGCCGACGCCGCCATCTATCACACCGTCAAGCAGATCATCATCGCCTCGCTCCACGGCCATCCGCAGCCGCTGGTGATCGAAGCGGCGCGCTCGGGCATTCCGCACCACAACCAGCCGGGGTTCGCCGAAGTCTTTGACGGCCTGCGCGGGCGTTGATCCATGGCGAAGGCACCGCACGGCAATAACCAGCCGCCCCCCGTCATCATCGTCAAGAAGATCATCGCCGAGGGCCATGGCGGCCATCACGGCGGTGCATGGAAGGTCGCCTATGCCGACTTCGTGACGGCGATGATGGCGTTCTTTCTGCTGATGTGGCTGCTGGGCGCGACCACCGAGAAGCAGCGCAAGGGGCTGGCCGACTTCTTCGCACCGACCCTGGTCGAGGTGAAGGCGGGCGCCGCCGGATCGAACGGGCTGTTCGGCGGCGAATCGATCGTCGACCAGGACAGCTATCCCCATCGCGCCGCGCAGACCGGCACCCGGTCGCTGACCATTCCCGTCGACGCCAATGGCGGTGCGAAGGAAGGGGCGGGCGACAAGGGCCGGTTGAAGAACAAGTCCGAACTGACCCAGTCCGACAAGAAGGCGTTCGAGCGCGTGAAGCGCGAACTGGCGCGCAAGCTCGCCACCAACGGCGAGTTGCGCAAGCTGGCACGCAACGTCCGCTTCGTGCCGACGCGCGACGGGGTGCGGATCGACCTGGTCGACAATGCCGATTATTCGATGTTCGCGCTGGGCACCACGGCAATGGCGCCCGAAGCGGCCAAGCTGATGGCGTTGATCGCGCAGACGGTCCGCGACCTGCCCAACACGATCATGATCCGGGGGCATACCGATGCCGTCGCCTATGGCCGGCCGCAGGACATGAACAACTGGATGCTGTCGTCGGGCCGGGCGGAGGCGACGCGTCGCCGCCTAGCCATGGGAGGCGTCGGCGAACGCCGCTTCGAACGGATCGAGGGCGTGGCCGACCGCGAGCCGATGATCGCCAAGGACCCGTACGACCCGCGCAACCGCCGCGTGGCAATCACGCTCCTCTATCAGGCGACCGAAGGCTTTGGCGGCTCGCGCATGGCCAGCATCGACAGCGGCCCCGCCGACCGCGCCGACGTGCCGCGGCCGGGCCGGGAGACGCCGGCGCATTGAGGGGGGCGTGCCGGGACAGGAATTTCCTTTAGTAGAACCTGACCCCCGTACCCCGGCGCAGGCGGGGGTCCAGGAGCGTCATAAGCGACGTTTGTCGCGCTTGGCCCTGGCCCCCCGCCTGCGCGGGGGTACGGTCTGTATGTCGACCCGACTTTAGAAGAACAGCTTCCGGAACGTCAGCCGTATGACGCGACCATTGGGGTCGAGATAGCCCGGCTGGTAATTGATCGGCACCACGCCACTGGCATCGGTCACACGCTGCCGCGCATTGAACAGATTGTCGATGCCCAGGCTGATCCGCGACCCCCGCAGCCAGCGATTGTTGCGGACCAATGCGGGCTGCTGGCCCAGATCGGCGAACAGCCGCAGCCCGACCGTGGCGAGGCTGCCGAAGTTCAACCGCTGCGTCGCGCCGGCCGCACCGCCATCGACCTCGGTTCCCGACTGCCAGTTGACCACCAGCCGCGAACCGATGCCATCGCGGGTATAGCCGCTATTGAACTGCACCTGATGGCGCGGCTGGCCACCGGTGTCGCTGATCGCCGATCCGTTGAGCAGGTCCAGCTCGGGCAGGCCCGGCCGGATCAGGATCGTGTTGGTGAGGGCGACCGTATGGTACAGGCTGGCCCAGATCCGCCCGCCGCCACCACCGCCGCCGCGTCCGCCGAAGCCTCCGCCGCCGGGACCGCCAAAGCCGCGTCCGCCACCCGGACCGCGGCCTTCACCACCCGGACCGCGGCCTTCACCACCCGGACCGCGGCCTTCGCCACCGGGGCCGCGACCTTCACCCGGCGGCGGCGGTGGCGGTGCATCGCCCGGCGGCGGCGCGCCATTGGCTTCCGCTGCTTCGCGTGCCGCACGGCGCTGTTCCATCCGCTGCTGGCGCAGTGCCTCGAACTGGCGCGAGCGCGCGGTCGTCACCCGCTTCGAGAAATTGATGCCCCAGCGCAGCTGGCTGCTGTCGGCGCGGGCGAAGTTGATCGGACGCGTGTCTACGCTCAACAGCGTGCCACCGCGCACGAACCGGTCGGGAAACGCCGCCTGGATATCGGCGGTGATCGCCGGGAAGCTCTGGATCGGATTGTCGATCCGGCTGTCGGTATAGTCGAACTGGAGCGAGATATCGCGCTCGGTCCACGGCTTCACGTTCAACCCCAGCTTGATGACCCGGCTGTCGCTCGACACCAGGTCGGGATTGCCGCCGGTGATGGTGGTAACGTCGACCGTCGTGCCGCTGACATAGTCGAACGTCCGGACGAAAGGCGTGGTGATGAGCGGGTTGCCCAGCTGCTGCTGCGTCGGGGCGTTCTCTTCGTGGCTGACCGACGCCAGCAGGCGGATCGCGGTGATCGGCTGCCAGTTGATGCCATAGCCGAGCGTCGTCAGCGTGCCGAAGTCCGACAGCTGCTCGACCTCCGCATTGGCGTTGAGCGACAGCCGGCCGAGCGCCGACAGCACGTCGCGTGCGGCATTGGCGATCGGCAGGTCGATATTGGCGCGGATCGACGCGGTATCGCGGCCGAGGCTGGTCGAATTGGCGATGCCGGCACGCAGCGAATCGCTGGTGAAGTCGGTCGTCGTCGCCGCCACCCGGATGCTGCTATTGGCGTCGCCGGCGGGCAGCGAGAAGGGGGACCCAGCGATCAGCGCGTTCAGCCCGGCCGCGCTCGACACCGATTTCGCGCGGTCGGCGGTGCGGATCAGGTTGCCCAGATCGCCGAACGGGCTGAACGCGCCGGCGGTCACCGCGCTCTGGACGTCCGACACATCGACGCCGCGTTCGGTGCGGGTGCTGGTTTCGGTCCGGTCGTAATTGCCGTTCACCGTCCAGCGCCACCGGCCGATATCGCCGTTCAGCGCCAGCGCGGCATTGGCCGTCGTCGTCTCGGCATTGCGCATCAGCGGATCGGTATCGGCGAAGCGCCGGACGATCACGTCGCTGGCAAAGGGCGAGAAGGGCGTATTGCCCGGCAATGTCAGCGAGACGCCGGGCAGGCCCAGCAGCGATTCCGTGCGGGTATGTTCGACCCGCGTCGTGACGGTCGCGGCGACATTGCCGAAGATGCTGCGCGCATAGACGCCGTTCGCCGAAAGCCGGTCGGTTGCGCCGGTCAGGGTGCGGAACGGCGTGGTGTCGGTGATGTTCGGATTGTTCGCCCCGGCCGCAAAGCCTGCCAGCGTCGGCGTGCCCGTCGGTACTGCCGCGACGATGACCGGCGTGCCCGCCAGCGCGCTGAGTGTCGGATCGACCGGCGCGCCGCTGACCGTCGAGGTCACGTTGCCGCGCAGGTCGAAGGGTGTGCCGCTGGTGTTCGGGATGATCCCGCGTTCGCTTTCCAGCAGGTTGGACGTGGTTTCGGCCTGCAGGTTCAGGTTGAAGCGCTTGTCCTGGTCGATGCGGACCAGACCGCCCTCGACCTCGAAGTTGCTCGACCCGCCATCGGTCGGCGCGCCGCCCTGCAACTCGCCGGTATAGCTGCGGAAGCGCGGGCGCAGCACGAAGTTGATGACCTTCTGGTCCGAGCGATAGCCATATTTGAGCGCGACTTCCTCGGGCAGGATGTCGACGCGCAGGATCGCTTCGGTCGGCAGGTCGCGAATTTCCTGGAAACCGGCCGAGCGGCGGCCATTGACGAGGAACACCGGCTGGCCGCCGCGGACCGACTGCAATTGCGGAGCGAGTTCGGTGACCAGTTCGGCGACCGAGCTGACACCATAGGAGCGGATGTCGGCAGGGGAGAGCTGCAATTCGGGCTTGATGTCGCCCGGCACCGTTCCGGGCGGCAGGCGGCCGGTGACGACGATCTCTTCCGCGTCGCTTTCGGTGTCGGTGCCGCCGGCGCCCCCCGATCCGGGTTCGACCGGTTCGGGGGTCTGGCTCTGCGCGGTTGCGGGGGCGGGGGTGGTGGGCGCGGTCTGTGCCGCCCATGCGCCGGGCGCGGTGCCCAGCGCCAGTATCAGTAACGTCCACCGCGCCATGCGCATTCCTTCCACACCCTGCCCGCCATCTGCGGTAACAGGGCCACTACGGTCCAAATGTCGCACAACTATCGCGGCCGGCGAAAATATCCGGGTAGATTCAGCGCTTCAGCAGATAGTTCAGCCGCGCTCCGGCGATCGGGCGGTCGCGGTCGTCCTGCCATGCGATCGCCGTGACATTGGCGATGCGCCCACCCAGCCGCGTCACCTCGCCGGCGGCGAAGGTCGTCCGCTCGCGCCCGCCGCGCATATAGTCGATGGTGACGTTGATCGGCTTGATGACCGTTTGCTCTTCACCCAGCGCGGCGCGGAGCGTGGCCCATGCCGCCATTTCCAGCATCCCGCCGATCGCGCCGCCATGCAGGAAGCCGGGGCGGCCGAGCAGGTCGTGGGCGAACTCCATCGTCACCAGCGGATGGCCGCGATTATCGGTGCCGAAGGTCAGGCCGAGCAGTTCGGCATAGGGCGACACGGTCATGCGAACGAGTCCAGCAACATGAAGGTGCCCGCGACATGCGCCACCGGATCGTCCGGGTCGCCGTCATGGGCAATGCCGCGCACGAACGCGACCTGCCGCGCGACGCGGTAGCATTCGCCGCGCCCGACGACGGTCCGCTCTGGCGTGGCCGGGCGCAGATAATCGATCCGCAGGTCGAGCGTGGCATGGGGCAGGAACGCGCCACGCTTCAGCCACACCCCGACGCTGGTCGCCATGTCCATCAGCGTCAGGATCGGTCCCGATGCCAGCACGCCGCGCGCCGGATCGCCGATCAGGTTGGGGCGGAACGGCAGCAGCAATTCGCACCAATCGGCGCCATGCGCCTGATATCCGATGCCCAGCCGCGTGCCATGCCCGCCGATCCGTGCGGAAAAGAAGCGGGCCGGATCGAAGCCGGGCGAAGGGGCGGGGGCAGTCATGCTCCGGTCCATAGGGCGGAACGCGGCCGGAATGAAGCGGCCTACCATAACAGCCTTGTAACTATGGCTTGGGCCGGCACGGCCATAGGATCCCGCTCGCGGCGCACGACCGTCGCGTCACGGGGGGAAGAACATGCCGATCGTCACCATCCCACTTGCCGAGATCGTCGATCTGGGAACGCAGGTTGCGACGACCGGCGCGATCCGCGTGGCGGAGGCGTCGGGCGATCAGGTGTTCGAATATATCATCGCCGTCGCGATGCTGGTGTACGAGATGTATCCGAACTGAGATGCCGGCACCGATCGATGGACAGTTGCGCGATGCGATCGCGGCGGCGCGGGAGCGGTCGCTCGCGGTGGCGCGCGACTGGACCGACGATGCGGCGGTTCGGGCGGTAACGGCGCGCTTCGCCGATGTGACGACGCTGGCCGAGGGAGAGGCCGCTGCGTGCGCATTGGTGCAGGATGCCGGCTGGGTCGGTGCCCTGCTCGCCCCGTGGATCGCAAGGCTGCGGGACGATCCCCTGCTTGAACCGCCGTTCAAGAGCCAGCGCGACGCATTGCGCACCGGCATGGTGCTGGTCGAGACGGCGGCTGCCAGCGTGACGATGGCGGTGATCGACCACCTTGCCCCGGCGGCCCGCGTCATGCCCGATACCGTCGTCGTTGGCGGGCGGGTGTCGTGGACGCGCTACCTGCGCGGGGGCGAGGCCCGGCTGTGGCGATGGCGGGCCGACGCGATCGACGATGGCTGGCACGGTGCCATCGCCGCACCGGCGCGGCCATTGGCGGTGCAGCCCCTGGCCGATGGCGCAGTGGTGCGGCTGGACGGACGGACCGACGCGATGTTGCTGGTCGAACCGGTCGGCCCCATCGTGTCGGTGACGATCACGCTGCGCCACGGTGCCGCGCCGTTCATGCGCGAATATGACCGGGCGGGCGGTGGGCTGGTGCGCGTGGCGACGCTGGACGACGCGGCGGCGCGCAGCACGATGCTGCTGACGCTGTTGCGCGAACTGGGACAGGCGGACGAAGAGGTGTTCGACGCGCTGTCGCGCGACCCCGCCTTCTTCGTGCGCTGGGACGCGATGCGCGAATGGCTGGCCTGCGATGCGCGTGCCGCCTTGCCCCGGCTGCGCGCGATGACCGACGATCCGCACCCCGACGTCCGATCAGCGGCCCAGGCGATGCTGCCGGTGGTGGAAGCGCGCATGGGGGCGGCATGGCACGGGTGATCGACCCGGGCAGTGGCGATGCGATCGGGCTGGACGATCTGGTCGACCTGCTCGCCACCGAACCGGTCGATGTGCGCGACGAGGAGGCGTTCGCGTCGCTTGGCCCGGCACTCGCCCGGCTCGGGCGCAACCGGACCTTCCTTGGCGAACTCGCGCTGGCCGAACTCAAACAGCGGTGCCGCGGGCAGGTCGACGGCAATGCCTATGGTGCACAGGTGTTGCTGCTGCGCCCGCCTGATGGCCGCTTCGTTCTGCGTGCGAATTTCTGGCCGGCGGCGCAGGATCGCGCGCTCCGGGCCGGCGGGCGGGGCGCCTATTTCTACGACCTGCCGCACGACCATAATTTCCCGTTCCTGACGGTCGGCTATCATGGGCCGGGCTATTGGAGCGACGATTACCGCTACGACGTCACCGCCATCGACGGCAGCATCGGCGAACCGGCGGGTCTGCGCCATGTCGGGCGCTCGCGGCTCGATCCGGGCAAGGTGCTGCTCTACCGGATGCGCGACGACGTGCATGTCCAGCTGCCGCCCGATGCCTTTTCGGTATCGCTCAACATCCTGGGCTATGACGCGGCTCAGCCCTGGCTCGACCAATATCGCTTCGACATTCGCAGCAACAGCATCGCGCAGGTGCTGACCTCGACGCCGGCGGAGGCGCTGGTGACGCTGGCCGTCGGGGCTGACCTGCCCGACGCGCTCGACCTCGCCGAGAGTTTTGCCACGCGCCACCCGTGCGACCGGATGCGGATCACCGTGCTCGACGCGCTGGTCCGGTCCGGACCCGATCCGCTGGCCGCGCTGGAGCGCGCGGCGGACGACCCGTCGCGGCGGATCGCCGGCCATGCCCGACAGCTGCTGGCACAGATCGATCCGGATCGGACGCGGTTGTCCTAAGCGGCTGGCGATGGGCGGGTAGGGTGTCGTCGATGCATGTCGTCGTCGCCCTTGATCCGGTTCCCGCGCTGGTCGTTCCGGCGCGTCGGCGGGGCATCGTGCTGCGCTCGCTGCCCGAGGCGCCCCATGCCCCGGTCCGGTTGGCGCGCTGGCACCGGGGGGAGGGGTGCGCGCCGGGGCGGCTGCGGACGGTACGTGGCGGCGAACGGTCGGTGCGCGCGATGCTGCTGGTCGAGGATGCCGATGCGCTGGCCGCCGGGCTGGATGCGGGCGCCGACGATGCGGTGCTGGAACGCGCGCACCCGGTCGAGATCGTCGCACGGATGCTGGCGCTGCTGCGCGACAGCCGCCGCGACGGGCTGCTGACCATCGGCGACCTGACTATCGACCGCGCCGCGCACCGGGTGTGGCGCGGAGGCACTAGACTGCATCTGTTGCCGCGCGAATATGCGGTGTTGCTGCATCTGGCCGAACATGCTGGCCGCGCGGTGTCGCGTACGGCGCTGTTGCGTGCGCTATGGGACCGGGATTTCGATCCCGGCACCAATGTCGTGCAGGTGCAGATGTCGCGGCTGCGCGCGAAGCTCGATGCGGCCGGTCCGCCGATGCTGCACACTGATCGCGGCCGGGGCTACCGGCTGGGGGACGTGTCGTGGCAACTATCGCCGGCCGGCGACGATCGATAGCATAGGTCCCGAAACAAAACGGGATGAGGGGTGCCGCATGACGCGGGTGACGATTTCGACGGTCGACGGCATTGCCGATGTGCGGCTGACGCGCGGCGACAGGATGAATGCGATCGATCTGGAAATGTTCGATGCGCTGATCGACGCAATCGATACGCTGCGCGATTCATCGATGCGCTGTGTGGTGTTGTCGGGGGAGGGGCGGGCATTTTGCGCCGGGCTGGACATGGCGAGCATGGCGGCCGGCGCGGCGGGCATCGACCTTGCGACGCGCAGCCATGGCATCGCCAATCGCGTGCAGCAGGTGGCCTGGGGCTGGCGGACGCTGCCCATGCCGGTGATCGCTGCGGTGCATGGCCTCGCCTTCGGCGGCGGGATGCAGATCATGGCCGGCGCCGATATACAGATCGCCGCACCCGACACCCGCTTCTCGATCCTCGAAGCCAAATGGGGCCTGGTCGCCGACATGGCCGGCTTTGCGCTGTGGCGTGACGTGCGGAGCGATCTGCTCAGGGAACTGGCCTTTTCCGCGCGCGAGTTCACGGCGGAAGAGGCGGTGCGTGCCGGCTTCGTCACGCGACTGGCCGACGACCCGCACGGGGCGGCTATAGTCCTCGCCCGCGCGATCGCCGCACGCAGCCCGGATGCGGCACGTGCGGCCAAGCGGATGGCGAACCTGGCCGACGAAGCGGATGCCGCGACGATCCTCGCTGCGGAGAGCGCCGAGCAACAGGCGCTGCTCGGCAAGCCCAATCAGGTGGAGGCGGTGCGCGCCGGCATGGAACGGCGCGCGCCATCGTTCCAGGATTGATCCGACCAAATTCGTCGCCCCAGCGAAGGCTGGGGCCTGGCGCGGCTCTTGTCCCGCCCATTCCCGAGAGATTCTAGCCTTCGCCGGGATGACGTCCAGTCAGACCGGACGGTTCAGATGTCCTGCACCAGCCGCCCGTACAGCTCCGGCCGGCGGTCGCGGAAGAATCCGAACGCCGCACGGTGGCGCTTTACCCGGTCGAGGTCGAAGGTCGCGGTGATGACGCCCTCCTCCTCGCGGTCGAGTTCGGCAACGATGTCGCCGCGCTCATCGGTGATGAACGACGTCCCGTAGAAGGTCTGGCCATGTTCGGTGCCGACCCGGTTGGCGGCGACGACCGGCACGACGTTCGACACGGCGTGGCCGACCATCGCCCGGCGCCACAGCCGCGCGGTGTCGAGGCTGGTGTCGTGCGGTTCGCTGCCGATCGCGGTCGGGAAGAACAGGACCTGCGCCCCCATCAGCATCAGCGCGCGCGCGGTTTCCGGGTACCATTGGTCCCAGCAGATGCCGACGCCCAGCTTCGCCGGGCCGTCCCACACCTTGAACCCGGTATTGCCGGGGCGGAAATAGAATTTTTCCTCGTACCCCGGCCCGTCGGGGATGTGGCTCTTGCGATACACGCCCTGGATGCGGCCATCGGGGTCGATCATCGCCAGGCTGTTGTAATGATGATGGCCGTCCAGTTCGAAGAAGCTGGTCGGGATCGCGATCTTCAGTTCGCCGGCGAGTTCCTGCATCGCGCGCACCGCCTTGTGCTCGGCCACCGGCTTGGCGTTGGCGAACAGCCCTTCGTCTTCGATGCGGCAGAAATATTCGCCTTCGAACAGTTCGGGCGGCAGCACGACCTGCGCGCCCCTGGCCGCGGCTTCGCGGACGAGCGCCGAGACATTGGCGATGTTGCGGTCGATATCGGCGGTGAAGCCGAGCTGGAGCGCGGCAACGGTGATGTCGGTCATGGACGGTCCTAAAGCGTGACGCCGAAACGGGCGGCAACGGGGATAATGGCCAGATACAGCAGGATCGTGACACCGCAACCGGCGACGAGCGCCCACCAGAAGCCGATGCCGTGCCGCAGCAGCGCGGGCACGATCAGGAACATGGGAAGCGAGGGCAGCACATACCAGAAGGTCGCCTCCGCATGGGTCGCCAGCCGCACCGCATCGCCCGTATCGCGCCACAGCCAGATCATGCCGAGCAGCGAGACCAGCGGCAGCGACGCGACCAGCGCCCCCGCCGCCGGACTGCGCCGGGCGATCAGCGCCACGGCGGCGACGATCAGCCCGGACAGCGCGGTGCGGAGCGCAAACGCGATCAAGCCGCCGGAATCTGCTGGCTGATGCAGTGGAAGCTGCCGCCGCCGGTCAGGATATGATCGGCGCGCAGGCCCACGACTTCGTGGTTCGGGAAGAGCTCGGCAAAGGCCGCGACGGCCGCATCGTCGGTCCCGGTGCCGTAGAGCGGTACGACCACCGCGGCATTGCCGATGTAGAAATTCATGTGGCTGCCCGGAATGATCTCCTCATCCGGCGACAGCACGCGGCCGGGCGAGGGAACCAGCACCACCTCCACGCCGAACGCCTTCGCGCGGGCGGCAGCGTCCTGATAGATGCGCCAGTTCGGGTCGTTCTCCGCCGCTTCCGGGATCGCCAGCCGGTTCGGCCCGACGAAGCGGGCGAGATTGTCGACATGGCCATCGGTATGGTCGTTGAGCAACCCGTCGCCCAGCCACAGCACCCGGTCATAGCCCAGATCCTCGCGCAGCCGCGTCTCGGCATCCGTGCGGTGGAAATCGACATTGCGGTTGCGGTTGAGCAGGCATTGTTCGGTCGTCACGACCAGCCCGGTGCCGTCACCGTCCAGCGCGCCGCCTTCGACGATCCAGTCATGCTCGGCGACCGGCAGGCCGCGCTCGCGCGCCAGCCGCAGGCCGATATCATCGTCGCCGGGCAGGTCGTATTTGCCGCCCCAGCCATTGAAGCCGAAGCAGCGCGCGGTGCCCTCGCCATCGATGATCGGGCCGGTATCGCGCAGCCAGATATCGCCGAACGGTTCGATGATGACCTCGGCGAACGGCGCGCGCTGCCGCGCATCGTCGGCGGCTTCGATATCGGCGGCGACCAGCAGCACCTTTTCACCCCGGCCGTCGGCATGGACGGCGCGGGCAAAGGCGACGACTTCGTCGCGGGCGGGGTCGAGGTCCTCCAGCCAGAGTTCGGCATGGCTGGGATAGCCGATCCATACGGCGGCGTGGGGGGCCCATTCGGGTTTCGGCGCGGTCATGCGCGCGCAAATACTGAATCGCGAGCGCTAGGAAAAGGGGCGGGCTCGTGCTGAGATGACACCAGTCGTTTTCGTTACCCCGGATCAAGTCCCGGGTGACGTAGCGTGTCTCCTTGTCATCCCCGGCAAACCTTGCCCCGGCGGCGGCGATGCGCGATGGGGCGCGCATCGCCTCCATCCGCCAGGAACCCGAGTCCCATGAAATTCTTCGTCGACACCGCCGATACCAACGACGTCCGCGAACTGGCCGATACCGGCCTGCTCGACGGCGTCACCACCAACCCGTCGCTGATCCACAAGTCGGGGCGCGACTTCCTCGAAGTGGTCGCCGAAATCTGCTCGATCACCCCCGGGCCGGTATCGGCCGAAGTGGTCGCGCTCGACCATGAAGGCATGATGCGCGAGGCCGAAATCCTGCGCAAGATCGCCGACAATGTCGCGGTGAAGGTGCCGCTGACCATCGATGGCCTGAAGACCTGCAAGGCACTGACCGACGACGGCACGATGGTCAATGTCACCCTGTGCTTCTCGGCCAACCAGGCGTTGCTGGCCGCCAAGGCCGGCGCGACCTTCGTCTCGCCCTTCGTCGGCCGTCACGACGATATCGGCTTCGACGGCATGGGGCTGATCAGCGACATCCGTCTGATCTATGACAATTACGACTTCGGCACCGAAATCCTCGTCGCCAGCGTCCGGCATCCGATCCACGTCCTCGAATCGGCCAAGCTCGGCGCCGATGTGATGACCGCCCCGCCGTCGGTCATCCGCGCGCTGGTCAAGCATCCGCTGACCGACAAGGGCATCGAAGGCTTCATGGCCGATTGGGCCAAGTCGGGCCAGAAGATCGGCTGATCCGGGTTCGACAGCGGCTGCGGCATGGCGCTATCATTCGGCCATGACGCAGCCGCTGCCGCTGGCTTTCGCCACCCATCTCGCCCGCGACCGTCGCCGATCGACGCATACCGTCCGGGCCTATGCCGCGACCGCCGAACGGCTGATCGCCTTCCTGCAGGGGCATTGGGGCGGGGCGGTTGATGCCGCCGCGCTGCATCACCTCACCGCCGCCGACCTGCGCGCCTTCCTCGCCCATCGCCGCGAGCAGGGCTTGGGTAATGCCGCCGCTGCGCGCGAATTGTCGGCGGTGCGGGCCTTCATCGCTTTTACCGGGGGCGAAGCACCGCCGCTGCGTGGTCCCCGCGTCGCGAAGAACGTTCCCCGCCCGATTTCGCCCGACGACGCCGTCGCGCTGGCTGAAGAAGTAGCCGATGCTGCCGCCGAGCCATGGATCGGCGCGCGCGATTGGGCGATCCTGCTGCTGCTCTACGGTGCCGGCCTGCGCATCGGCGAGGCGCTGTCGCTGACCGGTTGCGTGCTGCCGCTCGGCGAGACGCTGGTCGTGACCGGCAAGCGCGACAAGACGCGCATGGTGCCGCTGCTGCCGCCGGTCCGTGCGGCGGTAGAGGCTTATGTCGCGCAGCAACCATGGGGCACCGCGCGCGATGCGCCGCTGTTCCGGGGGGCGAAGGGCGGCCCGCTTGACGCAGGCGTGGTGCGCAAGGCGGTGCGCACCGCGCGCGTCGCGCTGGGGTTGGGCGACCGCACCAGTCCCCACGCGCTGCGCCACAGCTTCGCGACGCATCTGCTAGGGCGCGGCGCGGACCTGCGCTCGCTGCAGGCGTTGCTGGGCCATGCCAGCCTGTCGTCGACGCAGATTTATACGGCGGTCGATGCCGCGCATTTGCTGGACGTGTACCGGAATGCGCATCCGCGTGGGTAGGGCGGTGCGGGAAACCTGACGTCTGACCCATTCTCAACGTCACCCCGGACTTGATCCGGGGTCCCGCTTCTTCTTCGAGCCGCCGCAACAAAGCGGGAGCCCGGGTCAAGCCCGGGGTGACGAAGGGGGGCAATGTGTCCCTCGACCGCTAGCCCAAAACACGAACGCCGCGCCGAACCTCGGTCCGACGCGGCGTCCGCCTTAACCCGATACCGGAAAGCCGTTACCCGGCCTGTTCGGCGAGGATCGTCAGCCCCTTGGCGGTCACCTCCGCAAAGCCGCCACGGATCGCGATGCGTTCCGCCTCGCCCTTTTCGGAGCGCTGGATCAGGACGTCGCCGTCACGGATCGTCGACATGAACGGGGCATGGCCCTCCAGCACGCCGAAGTCGCCTTCGGTGCCCGGTACGGTGACCATATAGACCGATTCCGACCGCACCAGCTTTTCGGGGGTCACGAGTTCGAAGTGCAGCATAGTTAGAACCTCACTCCCTCTCCCCTTCAGGGGAGAGGGCAGGGGAGAGGGGGTTTCGGCCGAGAGGTTCCGACTGCCCCTCTCCCCGACCCTCTCCCCGCAAGCGGGGAGAGGGAGATCGAATTACGCGTCCTGCGCCATCTTCTGCGCCTTGGCGACGACCTCGTCGATGCCGCCGACCATGTAGAAGGCCGATTCCGGCAGATGGTCATATTCACCTTCGACGACCGCCTTGAACGACTTCACCGTGTCTTCCAGCGCGACGAACTTGCCGCTGATGCCGGTGAAGACTTCGGCGACGTGGAACGGCTGGCTGAGGAACTTCTGGATCTTGCGGGCGCGGGCGACCGTGACCTTATCCTCTTCGCTCAGCTCGTCCATGCCGAGGATGGCGATGATGTCCTGCAGCGACTTGTAGCGCTGGAGCAGCGACTGCACGGCGCGCGCCGTGTCGTAATGCTCCTGCCCGACCGTGCGCGGTTCGAGAACGCGGCTGGTCGAATCGAGCGGATCGACCGCCGGATAGATGCCGAGTTCCGAGATCGCGCGGTTGAGCACGGTCGTCGCGTCGAGGTGGGCGAACGAGGTCGCCGGCGCCGGATCGGTCAAATCGTCCGCGGGGACGTAGATCGCCTGCACCGAGGTGATCGAGCCCTTGTTGGTCGAAGTGATGCGTTCCTGCAGCGCGCCCATGTCGGTCGACAGCGTCGGCTGATAGCCCACCGCCGAGGGAATGCGGCCGAGCAGCGCCGACACTTCCGAGCCCGCCTGGGTGAAGCGGAAGATGTTGTCGACGAAGAACAGCACGTCCTGCCCTTCGACGTCGCGGAAATATTCGGCGATCGTCAGGCCCGACAGCGCGACGCGCGCGCGGGCGCCCGGCGGCTCGTTCATCTGGCCGTATACCAGCGCGACCTTCGACCCCTCGCTCGTCGGATTGCCCTCGGCATCCTTGGCGATGACGCCCGCGTCGAGGAATTCATGGTACAGGTCGTTGCCCTCGCGGGTACGCTCACCGACGCCCGCGAATACCGACGTGCCGCCATGGCCCTTGGCGATGTTGTTGATGAGTTCCTGAATGAGAACCGTCTTGCCGACGCCCGCGCCGCCGAACAGGCCGATCTTGCCGCCCTTCGCGTAGGGGGCGAGCAGGTCGATGACCTTGATGCCGGTGACGAGGATCGCGCTCTCGGTCGACTGGTCGACGAATTCCGGCGCCTTGGCATGGATCGGGGCGGTGGTTTCCGCGCCGACGGGCCCGCGCTCGTCGATCGGCTCGCCGACGACGTTCAGGATGCGGCCGAGCGTCTTCGGGCCGACCGGAACGCGGATCTGCGAACCGGTGTCCTTGACCGACTGACCGCGCGTCAGGCCTTCGGTCGCGTCCATCGCGATCGTGCGGACGGTGTTCTCGCCCAGATGCTGCGCGACTTCGAGGACCAGCCGGTTGCCGTTATTGTCGGTTTCGAGCGCCGACAGGATGGCGGGCAGTTCGCCGTCGAACGTCACGTCGACGACCGCGCCGATCACCTGGCTGATGCGGCCGGTATTGTTGGTGCTGCCCTGCGGGGCGTAGGTGTCTGCGGCGGTTGCCATTACGGGTTCCTCGGGTGGCTGTCCCCGGCTTGGCGGCCGGGACGGGTAAAGGTCACGATCAGGCGACGTCCGCCGTCGATCGGTTCACGGGTAACTGTATAGTCCGCGCCGGGCAGGTTGCCCGAGGCGGGGCTTTCGGTACGGATCGCCTTTTCGACGACATCCTGCCCCGGCAGCGCCATCGATGCCAGCGGCCGGTTCACCCAGCGGATGAACTGGTCCTTCGCGAACGGGCTGGAATCGAGGTTCACGATGTCGAGCGTGAAGCGCAATTCGCCGATCCGCTGGGCATCGCCGGTCACGCTCAGGTTGGCGGTATTGACCGGCTTGATCGACGGGTCGGCCATCGGCGTCGGCTGCGCCGTGGCGACGAAGGCGCCGCCCTCCGGCGCATAGGCCGACAGGCGGAAACCCATGCCGTTCAGCAGCTCGATCGTGCGCGGCGCGTCGCCGAGCACCGTCGCCCAGCCGCCGGTGACGAACGGCGTCGGCGTCGCGCGCGGCTTCTCCGCCGCCTTGTCGGCAGCAGGCTGACCGCAGCCGGCCAGCATGGCGACGAGCGCCAGCAGGACGGCACGGCGGATCACAGCGCTTCGGCGCCCGAGATGATCTCGACCAGTTCGGTCGTGATCGCGGCCTGGCGGGTGCGGTTATATTCGATGGTCAGGCGGTTGATGAGGTCGCCCGCATTGCGCGTGGCATTGTCCATGGCCGTCATCTTCGACCCCTGCTCCGACGCCGCATTCTCGCGGATCGCGCGATAGATCTGCACCGCGATGTTGGTCGGCAGCAGGCTGTCGAGAATTGCTTCCTCGCTCGGCTCATATTCGACCACCGCGTCGGCGGCCGGCGCCTTGGTCGCGTCGGGAATCTTGACCGGGATCAGCTGCTGCTCGGTCGGCTCCTGCGTCAGTACCGTCTTGAACGTGGCGTAGAACAGGTGCGCGACGTCGAACTCGCCCGCTTCGTAGCGGCGGATCAGGTCGTCGGCATAGCCCTTCGCATCGGCGAAGGTCAGCTTGCCCAGATCGCCCGGCTCGACCGCATGGACGAACCCGTCGCGGAACTGGCGGGCCAGCACCGCGCGACCCTTGCGACCGATGGTCAGGAACTTGACGGTCTTGCCCTCGGCCTGCAGCTCGAGCGCACGACGACGGGCGAGACGGGCGATGTTCGAATTGAACGCGCCGGCCAGCCCCTTGTCCGACGTCGCGACGACGAACAGGTGAACCTGATCGCGGCCGGTGCCGGCGAGCAGCGGCGAGCTGCCCTCGGTGATCTGCGCGGTGCTCGCCAGGCTGGCGACGACCTGTTCGACCCGCTGGGCATAGGGGCGACCGGCCTCGGCCGCCTCCTGCGCACGGCGCAGCTTGGCGGCGGCGACCATCTTCATCGCCTTGGTGATCTTCTGCGTCGACTTCACCGAGCCGATGCGCAGTTTCAGGGCCTTGAGACTAGCCATTTGTCTTCCCTACTCCCTCTCCCCGCCTGCGGGGAGAGGGTCGGGGAGAGGGGGCTGTCGCAACGACGGTCCCGCTCGCCCCTCTCCCAACCCTCTCCCCTGGAGGGGAGAGGGCCTGATGGTTACGCGAAGGTCTTCGCGAACTGGTCGAGCGCGGCCTTCAGCCCCGACTTCGCCTCGTCGCCCAGATCCTTGGTGTCGCGGATCTTGGCCAGCACCTGCGGGTGGTTCGCCTTCAGATCCGACAGCATCGCCTGTTCGTAGCGGACGACGTCGTTCACCGGAACGGTGTCGAGATAGCCCTGCGTGCCGGCGAAGATCGACGCGACCTGCTCCTCGAACGGCATCGGTGAGAACTGCGCCTGCTTGAGCAGCTCGGTCAGACGCGCACCGCGGTTCAGCAGCTTTTGCGTCGACGCGTCGAGGTCCGAGCCGAACTGCGCGAAGGCGGCCATTTCGCGATACTGGGCCAGCTCCAGCTTGATGCTGCCCGCGACCTTCTTCATCGCCTTGGTCTGCGCGGCCGAACCCACGCGGCTGACCGAGAGGCCGACGTTGATCGCGGGGCGGATGCCGGCGAAGAACAGGTCGGTTTCGAGGAAGATCTGGCCGTCGGTGATCGAGATCACGTTGGTCGGGATATAGGCCGACACGTCGCCCGCCTGGGTTTCGATGATCGGCAGCGCGGTCAGCGAGCCGCCGCCATTGGCGTCCGACATCTTGGCGGCGCGCTCCAGCAGGCGGCTGTGCAGGTAGAACACGTCACCCGGATAGGCTTCGCGACCCGGCGGACGGCGCAGCAACAGCGACATCTGGCGATAGGCGACCGCCTGCTTCGACAGATCGTCGAACACGATCAGGCCGTGCATCCCGTTGTCGCGGAAATATTCGCCCATCGCGGTGCCGGTGTAGGGCGCAAGGTACTGCAGCGGAGCCGGGTCCGACGCGGTTGCGGCGACGACGATCGAATATTCCATCGCGCCGTTTTCTTCGAGCGTGCGCACCAGCTGGGCGACGGTCGAGCGCTTCTGGCCGACCGCGACATAGACGCAGTACAGCTTCTTGGATTCATCCGAGCCGGCATTCGCCGTCTTCTGGTTGATGAAGGTGTCGATCGCGACCGCCGACTTGCCGGTCTGACGATCGCCGATGATGAGTTCGCGCTGGCCACGGCCGACCGGCACGAGGGCGTCGATCGCCTTCAGGCCCGACTGCATCGGTTCGCTGACCGACTGGCGCGGGATGATGCCCGGCGCCTTCACGTCGACGCGGGCGCGCTGTTCCGAAACGATCGGCCCCTTGCCGTCGATCGGGTTACCCAGACCATCGACCACGCGACCCAGCAGGCCCTTGCCGACCGGAACGTCGACGATGGTGCCGGTGCGCTTGACGGTGTCGCCTTCCTTGATCGACGAGTCCGATCCGAAGATCACGACGCCGACGTTATCGGCTTCGAGGTTCAGCGCCATGCCCTGGATGCCGCCGCCGAACTCGACCATTTCGCCCGCCTGGACGTTGTCGAGCCCGTGGATGCGGGCGATGCCGTCACCGACCGACAGCACCTGGCCGACTTCCGAAACCTGCGCTTCGGTGCCGAAATTGGCGATCTGGTCGCGGATGACCTTCGAGATTTCTGCGGCGCGGATATCCATGTTCAGCCTTTCATCGCGTGCGCGAGCGTGTTCAGTCGGGTCTTGATCGAGCTATCGATCATCTGGCTGCCGATCTTCACGACCAGTCCGCCAAGGAGAGTGGGGTCGACCTTCAGGTCGATCGCGACCTCGCGGCCGACGCGGTGACGCAGCTGCTGCTTGAGCGCGTCGACCTGAGAATCGTCCAGCGGGTGGGCCGAAACGACTTCCGCATTGGTCTCGCCCCGCGAACGGGCGGCGAGGTCGCGGAACGCGCGGATGATCGCGGGCAGGTCGCCCAGGCGACGATTCTGCGCCAGTACGCCGAGGAAATTGGCGGTCAGCGGGTCGAGGCCCAGCACCGGGACCAGCGCGGCAATGGCGCGGGCCGCGTCGTCGCGGCCGACCAGCGGGCTTTTCACCAGCGCCGACAGGTCCGCCGACTCGGTCATGGCCGACGACACCGTCTTCAGGCTCGATTCGACAGCCGTCAGCTGGCCCTGCTGCCGGGCGAGGTCAAACAGCGCGGTCGCATAGCGGCCGCCCAGGCTCGCCTGGATCGTACCGCCGCCACCAGTAGTTCCGCCGGATGTCTCCACGCGCGCGTCCTTGTCAGGGGTCAACTTCAAAATCCCATGCATGAAAGGGGGCCGCCATTCCAACCGCCGTCGCGACCGATGTCGCGCCGCTGACCGGCCCATGCGCCCCCGATGGGTCGTGGGGCCGCTAGCATCGGTGTCACGATTTCGCAAGCTTTGTGGGAGGTCGGTTCGCTCAATCCGATTCGAACCCAAGCTGAACGGGGAATGACATGTCCCGATTTCGGGTCAGCTCGTATCCCCGCGCAGGCGGGGATCCAGAGCCGCGACCGGCAGCGCTTGTAACGCTGGACCCCCGCCTACGCGGGGGTACGGTAATGCCCGGAGAAGGTTACTTCGCCGCCGTGCAGCGATACACCAGCCGTTCGTTCACCTGCGCGGGCAACGCCGTCCGAATCGCCGATTGCTGCGTCGCCAGCGCGGCGCGTCCGCCGGTGTCGGCGGCGCAGGCCTTTTGCTGTACCTGTCCGCGCAGCGTCCGCGCCCGCTCCATCGCGTCGGCCGACAACAGGTAACGGCTGTTGGTATAGCTGCCGCTGACCGGATCGAAGCGCAGAACCGACACCGTCGCATCCTCGTTCGGCACGAGAATCCGTTCCCAGCCGCCGCCCGGGGCCTCGGCATATTGGGTGCGGCCGTTCATGCACCCGTCCGCCCGCCAATCGAAGCGGACGGTTTCGACTGGCGGCTGGATGATCCGGCTGCGTTCGGGCACCAGCGCGCATTGCAGCGCGCCCGACAGCGGCGTCGCACGGGTCGCGGCGGTGCTGCCCGATTCGTCGGCGGGGGCAACCGATTCGGGATCGAAATCGGGCCGCAGCACGAACGTCGCGACCGCCGCGACGAAGAACACCCCGCCCGCGATCGCCGCCAGCCGCGCCTGCCGCTTCTGCTTCTTCAGCCGCCGCGTTGCCAGCATCCCGGCATAGCCGGCTGCCAGCACCGACAGCGCCAGCAGTACGGCGGCGATGGCGATCATGTTCTCGCGAGTCTCGGCATTGTCGGCGCGGGCCTTTTCCAGCGCGGCTTCGCGGTCGTCGCGGGCGCGTTCGGCGGCGGCACGGGCGCGCTCGCGATCCTCGATGCTCTGCCGTTCGGCATCGGCTCGGTCGCGCGCATCGGCATCGGCCAGCGTCAGGCAGGGGGTGGTGATGGTCGAGACGGGCTGGCTCGCCTCGCGCAGGAACGCGATTAGTTCGGCGTCCGCAATGGCGAAGGCGAAGCTCGCGTCACCCTCTTCGCCGCGGGTCAGCGCAGAATTGACGCCCAGCACCCGGCCGCACCGGTCGAGCAGCGGCCCGCCAGAATTGCCGCGCGCGATGCTGGCGGTGTGGACCAGCACGGCGGTCCCCTCCAGCGTGCGGTTGCCCGACATCACGCCCTGCGAGCGCACCGGCGCGGTCGGCGTTACGAAATCATCCGCTGACCGGGCGGTGGCGAGATCGACATTCCCCGGATAGCCGAGCGCGATCAGCGGATCGCTCTCGCCCAGCGGCCCGGTATAAAGGGTGAGCGGGGGCAGGCGCACGCCGCCGACCTCGATCAGCGCCAGGTCGCGCGACTTGTCGATGCGCAGCACGCGGCCCTCGAACGACTTGTCGCCCTCCGACGGGACCACGCCGACGACCGCTTCGCCGGGATAGCGTTCCAGCAGTTCGACGACATGCGCGTTGGTGACGATCCGGCCGGGCGCGATGGCGAAGCCGGTGCCGTGTTCGACATCGACCATTTCGCCATCGACGGTCGCGATCACCACGACCCGCACGACGCCGCGCGCCGCCGCCGACACATCGTCGGCGTGGGCCGGTGCGGTGAACACCAGCAACGCGGCCAGCGCCGCCAGCCAGCAGGTCAGCAATCGCATGATCGGCATCCCGTCTTTCCCCATGACGCCGCCGTTTCGGCGAAAGTAGGGCGCGGGGCAAGGGGGGGCTCGTTTCCGTATCCCCGCGCAGGCGGGGATCCAGAGTAACAAAGCGTGACGTGAGTGGCTCTGGACCCCCGCCTGCGCGGGGGCACGGATCACGCAGGAAGCTACACGAAACTATACGGATCGACGTCCACCGCCACCCGCACCTTCGTCCCCCATTCGACCCCGTCCAGCCAGTCGCGGATCACGTCCTGCACGTCGAGGCTGCGGGTGGCATGCACCAGCAGGCGGAAGCGGTGCCGCCCGCGCAGCATGGCGAGCGGCGCGGGGGCGGGGCCATAGACGTGACACCCCTCCACCTGCGGTGCGGCGCGGCCGATCGCGCGGGCGGTCGCCTCCGCCGCGCCCTTGTCCTCCGACGACACGATGATCGCGGCATAGCGGCCGAAGGGGGGCACGCCCGCCTCCTCGCGCGCTTCGGTCTCTGCGGCATAGAAGCTGTCGGCATCGCCCGAGATCAACGCCTGCATCACCGGCGCGCCCGGCTGCGTCGTCTGGATATAGACATGGCCGGGCTTGGTCCCGCGCCCCGCCCGACCCGCCACCTGCGCGATCTGCTGGAACGTCCGCTCCGACGCGCGCAGGTCGCCGCCCTGCAGCCCCAGATCGGCGTCGATCACCCCGACACAGGTCAGGTTGGGAAAATGATAACCCTTGGTCACCAGCTGCGTGCCGACGACGATGTCGATGTCACCCGCCTCCATCCGGCCCACGAACTCCGCCGCCTTGGCCGGGGACCAGATGGTGTCGGAGGTGACGATGGCGATCTTCGCGGTCGGCCACAGCGCCGCCGCCTCGTCCGCGATCCGCTCGACGCCGGGACCGCACGCGACCAGCGCGTCCTCCGCCTGGCATTCGGGGCAGGCGCGCGGCGTCGGAATGACATGCCCGCAATGATGGCACGACAGCCGGTGGATCAGCCGGTGCTCGACCATCCACGCCGTGCAATTGGGACATTGGAAGCGATGCCCGCACGAGCGGCACAAGGTCAGCGGCGCATAGCCGCGCCGGTTGAGGAACAGCAGCGCCTGTTCGTGTCGGCCCAGCGTCTCGTCGATCGCCTTGACCAAAGGTGCCGCGATCCAGCGACCGCGTTCGGGCGGTTGCTCGATCAGGTCGATCGCCTCGATCGTCGGCAGTTGCGCCTTGCCATAGCGACCGGGCAGCTTCACCTCGGTATAGCGGCCCTGCACCACCTGTTGCCGCGTCTCGATCGCCGGCGTGGCGCTGGCAAGGATCACCGGGCATTTCTCGAACAGCCCGCGCATCACCGCCACGTCGCGGGCGTGATAATGCACCCCTTCTTCCTGTTTGAAGCTCGTCTCGTGCGCTTCGTCGACGACGATCAGCCCGAGATTGGCATAGGGCAGGAACAGCGCCGAACGCGCGCCGACCACGACCTTCGCCTGTCCGCTGGCGATGGAGCGCCACGCCCGGCGCCGCTGGGTCGAGCGCAGGTCGCTGTGCCACGGCACCGGCTCGCAGCCGAAGCGCGCGGTGAAGCGCTTGAGGAACGGTTCGGTCAGCGCGATTTCGGGGAGCAGCACCAGCACCTGCCGATCCTGCCGGATCGCCGCCGCGACTGCTTCGAAATACACTTCGGTCTTGCCCGATCCGGTGACGCCGTCGAGCAGGAAGGGGTGGAAGGCGTGCGCATCGACCGCCCCGGTCAGCCGGTCGGCGGCCGCCTGCTGGTCATCGGAAAGTGCCGGCTGGTGATGGTCGGGGTCGGGGGTCGGATAGGGCTGGTCGATATCGACCGACACCGCCTCGATCGCGCCGAGCTTGACCAGCCCCCGAATCACCGCGTCGGACACATCGGCGATGGCAGCCAGTTCGCGCACCAGCCCGCGCCGCTCGCCGATCCGCTCCAGCGCCTGTTCGCGTTGTGCCGTCATGCGGTCGGGCACCACGCCGGTCGCACGATATTCGATGGCGAGCTTCGCCCCCTCCAGCGCCGAGGTGGAGGCAAGGCACATGCGCAGCACCGATGCCGGCGCGGCGAGATAATAGCCCGCCGTCCACTCCACCAACCGGCGAAGCGGCGCCGCGATCGGCGGCACGTCGGCGGCCGCCAGCAGCGGGCGCAGCCGGTTGTCGCCGACCTCTTCCGCCGCCAGCCGCTCGGCATCCCACACCACGCCCAGCAACTGCCGGGGGCCGAGCGGGGCGGTGACGATCGAGCCGGGTTCGACGGTCATGCCATGCGGCACGCGGTAGTCGAGCGGCCCGAGTGCAGCGTTGAGCAGGAGGACGCGGGCGCGGGACATGGACAGGTAGATAGGCGCGCGGCGGCGAATGGGGAACCATCGCCGGACCGTAAAGAGAACGTGCCCCCGCGAAGGCGGGGGCCCAGAGCCCAACCGAGCCGAAGCCTCGTGGCCATAACCCTGGACCCCCGCCTGCGCGGGGGTACGGATCGTTGTTGCCAGGCCTTACAGCGCCAGTCGCGCCGTCACCCGGATATCGCGCCCGGCCAGCGGAGCGAAGTCCTTGAGGAAGCTGGCATGCCGCCGCGCCTCGACGTCGAAGATATTGTTCGCCGACACCATCAGCGTCGTCTTGCTGTCGCGCCCGAACGGCCGCAGCGAGACCGAGGCGTTGACCATCGTATAGGCCGGCGTCACCGTCTCCAGCTCGGCGACACGGTCCTGCGCGGTCACATGCTCGACCTCGCCGCGCACCTGCACCAGCCGGCCCTGCGCCTCGACACCGCCCAGCACGCGCAGCGGCGGGATGCGCGGGGCGGGGCCGCGATCGACGATCGTCGCGCGGGTATAATCGGCCAGGCCGTCGATATTGATCGCCGTCTCGCCGAAGGTCGCGACGCGCGCCGATGCCTCCGCCTCGAACCCCCACAGCCGCGCATCCGCCTGCGAATATTGGAACACCGGCAGGTGATCTTCCTCCTCGCCGGTCGGGTTCTCGTAGATGAAGTTGCGGAACCAGTTGTGATAGGCCGACAACCCGAAGCTGTAGCCGTCGCCCGACCCCTTCAGCGTCGCTTCCAGCCCGTCGCTGATTTCCTTGGCAAAGCCCGGGTTGCCGATTTCGAACGCCTGCGTGCCGGCATGCGGGCCGTTGGCGAACAGTTCCTCGGCCGAGGGCGCACGTTCGGTATGGCTGGCGTTCAGGCCGAAACGGACATTGTCCGCCAGCCCGACACTGGCGCCGAGCGAGCCGGAAAAGCTGTTGAAGCGGCGGCGGATATTGTCGTTGCCGAGATCGATATCGGCCGCGGCGCGGGCGACCGAATATTCATAGCGCCCGCCCGCTTCGGCACGGAACGCGCCTAGGTCGAACGACTGGAGCGTGAACAGGCCGAATTGCTGCGTCTCGCTTTTGGGAATGAATTTCTCTTCGCCGATGATGTTCAGGTCGCGGATATACATCTGCCCGCCGAACGCGCCGCGCCATGCGCCGCGTGCCGCCTGCACCGCCTCGACACGCGCTTCCAGCCCGCGATTGTAGAAGCTGGTGCCGATCTCGCCGGTATCCTCGATCTCGTCATGGCGGTAATCGGCGATGCCGCCGCGCACGCGCAGCTTTTCGATGAAGCCGTCGCCGGTATTCACCTCGGCGCGCATGTCGGCGCGGGTCTGGCGGACGTGCAGCGTCACCTGCTCGTGGCCGTGACCCTCTTCCTCGCCCCCTTCTTCGCCTTCATGGTCGTGGTCATGCTCGGCGACGTCGAACCGCTCGGGCACGCCGTAGCGATTGTCGAGATGGCTGACCGAGAAGCCGAGATTGCCGGTATCGGTCACGATCGCGGCACCGCCGGCCACTTCCCACATCCGCGACTGCGAATTGGGCAGCCGCCCGCGCAGGTCGGCCAGCTCGCGCACCTCCGCCTCGTCGCTCGCCGCCGCCTGCGCCCGCAACGGGCGCGACAACAGGTAGCCGCCGGTGCGCAGGTCGTCGGTCTTGCCATAGGTGCCGTCGAGGTGGAACACGACCTTGTCGGTCACCGGCACGTCGACCGCCGCCGACGCATTGCGCTCGTTCGCGGCGGAGCCATAGGTGGCGATCGCGTCGACATGGATCGGTTCGTCGGGCACCCGGCGCGGGATGCGGCTGTCGATGACGTTGACCACGCCGCCGATCGCCGACGACCCGAACAGCAGCGCCGAGGGGCCACGCAGCACTTCGATCCGGTCGGCGGTCAGCGGATTGATCGCGACGGCGTGGTCGACCGAGGTGTTGGACACGTCGAAGCTGCCGATGCCGTCGGTCAGCACGCGCACGCGCTCGCCCTGCAGGCCGCGCAGCACCGGGCGCGACGCGTTGGGGCCGAAGCTGGTCGCCGATACGCCGGGCTGGCGGGCCAGCGTCTCACCGATGGTCGGGCGCAGTTCGCGGGTCAGATTCTCGCCGCTCAGCACGCTGGTGCCCGACAGGATATCGGCCTGGTTGCGCTGATAGGGGGCAGTGATGATGATCTCGGGCGGGGCCTCGCTATGATAGCCGTCGGTCGTCGTCGCGGTGCCCTGCGCGGTCGTGCTCTGGGCAAAGGCGGCGGCGGGCAGGGCCAGGGCGGTGGTCGACAGCCACAGGGCGGGACGGAACATTGCGAAGCACTCCAGTTTATCGAGACTCGATCCGGTAGCGTAATATGATACAACATACCACGACTTTGTGCATCGCAGCGGTGATGGCGTCGCGCACCCTCGGGTTGCGTACCCTTTCGTTTCCGGCAAAGGTCCGCGCCATGACGAGCAAGACCGCCGCGACGCCCGCCGACACCGCCGATGCCGAAGCCGCCGACGACCGCCGCTACCGCGCGCCCGCGCTGGAAAAGGGGCTCGACATCCTCGAACTGCTGGCCGGGGTGACGACCCCGCTGACGCTGACGCAGATCGTGCAGCGCTTGGGCCGATCGCATGGTGAGCTGTTCCGCATGGTGCAGGTGCTGGAATATCGCGGCTATCTGACGACCGAGGCGGGCGGGGACGGCTATACGCTCAGCGACCGATTGTTCTCGCTCGGCATGAACCAGCCGCGCACCCGCTATCTGATCGAGGTCGCGCTGCCCGAGATGCGGCAGCTGGCGCAGGAAACCGGCCAATCGTGCCATGTCGCGGTGCACACCATGGGCGACATGGCGGTCATCGCGCGGATGGAATCGGCCGACCAGCTCGGCTTCTCGGTCCGGGTCGGCTATCGCCGGCCGCTGTTGCAGGCGGCGTCGGGCGTCGTGCTCTACGCCTTCCAGCCCGACGATGTGCGCGCGCGGTGGGAAGCGATGCTCGACCCCAGGCCGACGCCCGAGGCGCTGGCGACCTTCCGCACCCATGCCGAGGAAGTCCGCGCCGCCGGGATCGAGCGCACCCCCAGCCGCTTCGTCAGCGGCGTGACCGACCTGTCGGCGCCGATCCTGCGCGGCGGCGTCGCGGCGGCGGCGCTGACCATGCCCTATCTGTCGAAACTGGGCGAGGCCGACACGACCGACGCGGCGGCGGCGGCGGTACAGGCGGCCGCAGCACGGATTTCGGAACAACTGGTCGACGATGACCATCATCCCTGAAGGGCGCCGACAACCGTTCCGTACCCCCGCGCAGGCGGGGGTCCAGAGCCGAGCAGAACAACAGGTTGCGTTTGCCGCCCTGGACCCCCGCCTGCGCGGGGGTACGGTCGGGCATAGGGCTATTCTCGCGGGCCAAGCCGTGACTCCTGGCTGCACGGGGGTACGGTGTTTGACGTGTGCCTCCCCGCCCACCACGCTTTCCAGTTGCATGAAAAACTACGTTCAAATATGAAAACACTTCGGCGTCGGGGATGACGACCGGAACGGGGCGGATCGAACATTCACGGGCGGCGCCCCATGGGGGCTGCGTATGACGATCATCACCCGGCTATCGGTCCACGACATCCGGTTTCCGACCTCTGCCTTTCTCGACGGCTCCGACGCGATGAATCCGGAGCCGGACTACTCGGCGGCCTATTGCATCCTCGAAACCGACACGCCGGGGCTGGAGGGGCACGGCCTGACCTTCACCATCGGGCGCGGCAACGACCTGTGCTGCGCGGCGATCGCGACGCTGGCGCCGTTGATCGAGGGGTTGGCGCTCGACGATATTCGCAAAGACGGTGCCGGCTTCTGGCGACGGATCACCGGCGACAGCCAGCTGCGCTGGGTCGGCCCGGAAAAGGGGATCATCCACCTCGCCACCGGCGCGGTCGTCAATGCGGTGTGGGATTTGCTGGCCAAGGCGGCGGGCCTGCCTTTGTGGGACTATATCGGGTCGATGACCCCGGCCGAGATCGTCGGGCTGATCGACTTCCGCTACATGACCGACTGCATCGCCCCCGACGAAGCGGTCGCGCTGCTGGAGGAACGCGCGATCGGCAAGGCGGAACGGCGGGCGACGCTGCTGGCGGAGGGTTATCCCGCCTATACCACCTCGCCCGGCTGGCTCGGCTATTCCGATGAAAAGCTGGTCCGCCTGTGCAAGGAAGCGGTCGCCGAGGGCTTCACCCACATCAAGCTGAAGGTCGGCGGCGATCCCGCCAACGATCGCCGCCGCGTGGCGCTGGCCCGCGAGACGGTCGGGGCGGACATCGACCTGATGATCGACGCCAATCAGGTCTGGGAAGTGTCGGAGGCGATCGCCCGCGTCAACGACCTCGCCTTCGCCAAGCCCCGCTTCATCGAGGAGCCAACTTCACCCGACGATGTCGAGGGGCATCGCGCGATCCGCGAGGGGGTGAAGCCGGTGCAGGTCGCCACCGGCGAGATGTGCCAGAACCGCATCGTCTTCAAACAGTTCATCATGCGCCACGCATTGGACGTGGTGCAGATCGACGCCTGTCGCCTGGGCGGCGTGAACGAGGTGCTGGCGGTGCTGCTGATGGCCGCGCGCTTCAACCTCGCCGTGTGGCCGCATGCCGGGGGCGTGGGGCTGTGCGAATATGTCCAGCACCTCTCGATGATCGACTATCTGTGCTTTTCGGGCGTGAAGCACGACCGCGCCGCCGAGTTCGTCGATCACCTGCACGAACATTTCCTCGACCCCTGCGTGGTCGAAAACGGCGCCTATCGCGCGCCGACGCGGCCGGGCTATTCGATCGAGATGAAGCCGGAATCGATGGCAGCGCATCGCTGGACGGGTTCGCGCTGACCTCAAGTCGTTCGCCGTCACCCCGGCCTTGAGCCGGGGTCCCGATTCTTCTTCTGCTAGGGGTGAAAAGCGGGATCCCGGGTCAGGCCCGGGGTGACGGTGGAGAGCGACACGCTTCTGTCGCAAATCGCGCTTCGTTGCCTGTCCGCGACAAATTGCGACAACCTTCGCATTGCGCCATTCGACGTGGCGCGTATGAAATTGCATCTGAAACTTTCGGATGTGGCGATGGTTGTGCGTCGGCGCACCCGCGCCGCTTTCCTGTCGCAAAGGTTGTCGCCTTGATCCGATCCGCGTCGCCGCGCGTCCGCCCGTTCCTGTTGCTGCCCGTCCTGATCGCGCTGTCTGCCTGCGGCGGTGGAGAGGAAAAGGCGACGAAGAACGGCCGCGGCAACCAGGGACCGGCACAGGTCGGCTTCGTCGTGGTGCAACCCACCAGCGTCGCCCAGACCGCCGATCTCGCCGCGCGGGTCGTCGCGTTCCAGCAGTCGGAGGTCCGTCCGCAGGTCGCCGGGCTGATCCGCAAACGCTATTTCACCGAAGGCGCGTTGGTCCGTGCCGGACAGACGCTCTACCAGATCGATCCGCGCCTCTATCGTGCGCAGGCCAATGAAGCGGTCGCCAACCTCAACAGCGCCCGCGCCAATGCCGAGGCGACCCGCGTCCGCGCCGAACGCTACCGCCCGCTGGCGGAGATCGAGGCGGTCAGCCGCCAGGACTATACCGACGCCGCCGCGCAGGCGCGTCAGGCCGCCGCCGCCGTCGAACAGAGCCGGGCGCAGTTGGAGACGGCGCGCGTGAACCTGTCCTTCACCAACGTCCCCGCACCGATCACCGGACGGATCGGGCGCAGCTATTTCACCGAAGGCGCGCTGGTCACCACCAACCAGGCCGATCCGCTGGCGGTGATCCAGCGGCTCGACCCGATCTTCGTCGATATCCAGCAATCTGCCGCCGACCTCCTTGCGCTGCGTCGCGAGCTGGCCAGCGGCGGGGTGGTCCCGGCATCGGCCGCTGTCCGCCTGAAACTGGAGGACGGCAGCGACTTCGGCCAGACCGGCACGGTCCAGTTCGCCGAGGTGATGGTCAATGCCCAGACCGGCACGGTGACGCTGCGCGCCCGCTTCCCCAATCCCCAGGGCATCTTGCTGCCCGGCATGTTCGTCCGCGCGCAATTCGCGCAAGCGATCGACCAGCGCGCGATCCTCGTGCCCCAACAGGCGGTGAAGCGCGATCCCAAGGGGCAGGCGACCGTCTTCGTCGTCGGCCCGAACGATACCGCCGTGCAAAAGACGGTGCAGGCCGACCGCACCCAGGGCGAATTCTGGGTCGTGACCGGTGGCCTCAACCCCGGCGACAAGGTGATTACGCAGGGGACCGCGAACCTGCGCCCTAACGCGAAGGTCCGGCCGGTCCCGGCCAATACCCCGCAACGCGTTCAACCCAAGCCGCAGGGCGACAAGGCTGCCACGTCACAGAAGGCGGGATAAGCCATGTCACGTATCTTCATCGACCGCCCGATCTTCGCATGGGTGATCGCGATCATCGTGATGCTGGGCGGGCTGGGCGCGATCCTGTCGCTGCCGATCGCCCAATATCCTGACGTCGCCCCGCCACAGGTCAATATCCGCGCGACCTATCCCGGTGCGAATGCGGAAACGATCCAGAACTCGGTCACCCAGATCATCGAACAGCAGCTGACCGGCATCGACGGCCTGCTCTATTTCAGCTCGCAAAGCAGCTCGCGCGGGCAGGTGACGATCAGCGCGACCTTCGACAAGGGCGTCGATCCCGATATCGCGCAGGTGCAGGTGCAGAACCAGGTGCAGCAGGCGCTCAGCCGCCTGCCGCAACAGGTCCAGCAGCAGGGCATCCGCGTCACCAAGTCGAACCCCGACTTCCTGATGATCGTCGGCATCTTCGACGAAACCGACCAACGCACCAATGGCGACGTGTCGGACTATATGGAGGCGAACCTCGTTGAGCCGCTGGCGCGGATCAACGGCGTCGGCGAAACCAATGTGTTCGGGTCGCAATATGCGATGCGCATCTGGCTCGATCCGGCGAAGCTCGCCTCCTTCTCGCTGATGCCCGGCGACGTCATCACCGCGATCCAGAACCAGAATACCGAAGTCGCCGCGGGCGAGCTGGGCGGGCAACCCTCCGGTCCCGAACAGCAGCTGAACGCCACCGTCACCGCCCAGTCGCGGCTCCAGACCCCGGCACAGTTTCAGGCGATCATCCTGAAGACGTTGCCCGACGGCTCGACCGTGCGGCTCGCCGATGTCGCGCGCATCGAACTGGGCCAGGAAAACTACGCGGCGCTGAGCCGGGTCAACGCCCATCCCGGCGCCGGCCTCGCCATCAGCCTCGCGCCCGGCGCCGACGCGCTGGAAACGGCGGAACTGGTCAAGGCGGAAGTCGAACGCCAATCGGCCAAATTCCCCGCCGGGCTGACCTTCGCCTATGCCAACGACACCACCGCCTTCATCAAGCTGTCGATCGAGGAAGTGGTCAAGACGCTGGTCGAGGCGGTGATCCTCGTCGTCATCGTCATGTTCGTGTTCCTGCAGAGCTGGCGCGCGACGCTGATCCCGACGATCGCGGTGCCCGTCGTGCTGCTCGGCACCTTCGGCATCTTCTATCTCTTCGGCTTTTCGATCAACACGCTGACGCTGTTCGGGCTGGTGCTCGCCATCGGCCTGCTGGTCGACGACGCGATTGTCGTGGTCGAGAATGTCGAGCGCCTGCTCGAAGAAAATCCCGACATGTCGCCGCGCGATGCGACGATTCAGTCGATGGAGGAAATCCAGGTCGCGCTGGTCGCGATCGGCATCGTGCTGTCGGCGGTTTTCCTGCCGATGGCGTTCTTCGGCGGGTCGACCGGGGTCATCTATCGCCAGTTTTCGGTGACGATCGTCGCGGCGATGGTGCTGTCGGTGCTGGTCGCGCTGATCCTGTCGCCGGCGCTGACCGCGACCCTGCTCAAGCAAAAGAAGCGCGGCGAGGACGGTAGCCTCGAAGGCGGCTGGCTGGAACGCAAATTCCCGCGCGTCGCACATTTCGGCGAGCGGTTGCGCATCGGCTTCAACACCCGGTTCGACCGGGGCGTGGCGAAATACGAACGCGGCGTCGTCCATGTCATCGACCGCAAATGGCTCTATCTCCTGCTCTATGCGGCGGTGCTCGCCATCCTCGCTTTGCTGTTCTTCCGCCTGCCGACCAGCTTCCTGCCGACCGAGGATCAGGGGGCGGCAACCGTCCGCTTCCAGCTCCCCGCCGGGTCGACGCGCGGCCGTACCGAAGAGGTACAGCGCGCGGTCGAGAAATATCTGCTGACCTATGAGAAGAACAATATCCGCACCATCCTGACCGTCGCGGGCGGCGGCGGCGGCAGTTCGGGGCAGAATACCGGGCAGGGGTTCATCAACTTCACCGATTGGGCGGAACGCAAGGGCAAGGAAAACAGCGCCGACGCGATCGTCGCCCGCGCCTCCGCCGCCTTCGGCGGCTTGCGCGATGCGCAGGTCTTCGCGCTGCTGCCTCCCGCGGTGCGCGGCCTGGGACAGGCGAACGGCTTCACCATGGAGCTGCAGAACGCCAGCGGCATGACCACCGCCGAATTTGCCGAAGCGCGCGACAAGCTGCTCGCCGCCGCCAATGCCGATCCGATGCTGACCGGGGTGCGCCTGTCCGAACTGCCCGACATCGCGACGCTGAACGTCGATATCGACCAGCAGCGGCTCTCCACGCTCGGCCTGACGCAGGGCGATGTGAACAACACGTTGTCGACCGCCTGGGGCGGACGCTACGTGAACGACTTCATCGATCGCGGCCGGGTGAAGCGCGTGTTCGTGCAGGGCGACGCGCCCTATCGCAGCGAACCGACCGACCTCAGCCAATGGTTCGTGCGGGGATCGAACGGGCAGATGGTGCCCTTCTCCTCCTTCTCGCGCACCGGCTGGACCGTCGCCCCGACCACCCTGTCGCGCTTTCAGGGCCTGCCCTCGTTCGAATTTCAGGGGCAGGCGGCACCCGGCGTCAGCTCGGGCGAGGCGATGGAGCGTATCGCCGAACTGGCCGGCCAGATTCCGGGCACCAGCGTCGCCTGGGCCGGGCTGTCGTTCCAGGAACGGCTGTCGTCGGGGCAGGCGCCGATCCTCTACGGCCTGTCGATCCTCGTCGTATTCCTGTGCCTTGCCGCGCTCTACGAAAGCTGGTCGATCCCGATCGCCGTGCTGCTGGTCATCCCGCTCGGGCTGATCGGGGCGATCGCCTTCGTCACGCTGCGTGGGCTGGAGAACGACGTCTATCTCCAGATCGGGTTGCTGACGACGATGGGCCTCGCCGCCAAGAATGCGATCCTGATGATCGAATTCGCCGAGCAGGCGGAAAAGAAGGGCGCACGCGTCATCGATGCCGCGCTGGAGGCGGCGCGCATCCGCCTGCGCCCGATCCTGATGACATCGCTCGCCTTCATCTTCGGTGTGCTGCCGCTCGCCATCTCGACCGGGGCGGGCGCCAACAGCCGCATCGCCATCGGCACGGCGGTGATCGGCGGCATGTTCACCGCGACGGTGCTGGCGATCTTCTACATCCCGCTGTTCTTCGTGCTGGTCCGGCGCGGGGTGCGCGACGGTCTCGCCAAGCTGCGTCACAAGCCGACCAAGGAGGCCGAGGCATGAAGCGGCTGACCATCCCGCTCGCCGCACTGCTCGCCGGCTGTTCGATGACCCCGGCCTATGAACGGCCGGCCGCCGTCGTGCCGCCGTCATGGCCGGTCGGCGACGCCTATCTGCGGCAGAGCGAGGCGAGCCTGCCCGCGCTGACCTTCGAACAGGTCTTCACTGCGCCGGGGCTGCGGACCCTCGTCCAGCAGGCGCTGGTCAACAACCGCGATCTGCGCATCGCCGCCGCCAATATCCGTGCGGCGCGGGCGCAATATCGCATCCAGCGCGCGGACCTGTTGCCGCAGGTCGATGCGTCGGCCCGCTACAGCTATCGCGGCACCGGCGATGGCGCGTCGACCATCACCGTGCCGGGCACCGGGACGGGCGGCGGCGGTACGGGCACCGGGACCGGACAGCCGGGAACCGGCACCGGCGGGACCGGGGGCACCGGCGGTACGGTCGTCACCAGCGGTCGTTCGCCCAGCAGCTTCTCGCTCGACGCCGGCGCGACCGCGTTCGAACTCGATCTGTTCGGCCGCATCCGCTCGCTGACCGAGGCCGAGCAGAATCGCTATTTCGCGACCGAGGCCGGCGCGCGGGCCACCCGCCTGACCTTGGTCGGCGACATTGCCGAAGCATGGGCGACCTATGGCGCCGATCGCAGCCTGATGGCGGTGGCGGAGGCGACGGCGGCCAGCGCGCGGCGCAGCGTCACGCTGACCCGCGCGCGGTTGCAGGGCGGTATCGCGCCGCGCACCGACCTGCGTCAGGCGGAACAGATCCTCGCCACCGCCGAAAGTGACCTCGCCGAACAGCGCACGCAGCTGGCGCAGGACATCAACGCGCTGCAACTGCTGGTCGGTGCGCCGATCGATCCCCGGCTGCTGCCCGCCTCGATCGATGTCGCGCTGCCGACCATCGCGAACCTGCCGGCGGGAATCGACTCCTCGATCCTGCTGCGCCGTCCCGACGTGGTGCAGGCGGAATATGAGCTGCTGGCGGCCAATGCCGATATCGGCGCGGCGCGCGCGGCGCTGTTCCCGCGCCTGTCGCTGACCGGGCTGGTCGGCTTCGCCAGCGACGCGCTGCGCACGCTCTTCACCGGCGGCGCGTTCAACTATTCGGTCGCGCCCTCGCTCAGCTATCCGATCTTCCGCGCCGGCGCCGGCCGGGCAGGGGTCGAGTTCAGCAAGGCGCAGCGCGACGCGCTGCTCGCCACCTATGAACGCACCATCCAGTCGGCGTTCCGCGACGTCGCCGACGCCCTCGCACGACAGGGGACCATCGCCGACCAGACCCGGGCCGAACAGGCCAATCTGGTCGCCGCGCAGGACACGTTCCGCCTGACCGAGGCCAGATACCGGGGCGGCATCGACACCTTCCTCACCAGCCTCGACGCGCAGCGCAGCTATTACAGCGCGCAACGCCGCCTCGTCGCGACGCAGCTGGTCGCGGCGACCAACCGCGTGACGCTGTACCGTTCGCTGGGCGGCGATTCGCTGCTGGAGGCGGGGCCAAACGGCCCGGTGCCGGTGACTCCCGCGACGTCCGCCCAAATGCGTTGACCGTACCCCCGCGTAGGCGGGGGTCCAGGGGCTAGAACGCAACGTCTGTTTGCGGGGCTCTGGACCCCCGCCTGCGCGGGGGTACGAGGTGGGCAGCTAACTTTAAGCCGCCGCCCCCCACCCCGCCGGCTCGTCATCATTCGCGGCCTTCCGCGCCACCCGCACCCGCCGCGTCCGCCGCCGCCGCGACCGGGGCAGCACCCGCGCCACCCACAACTTCACCGAAGCCCCCCGCACGGCGCCCGCCACCGCCAACGCCGCCAGCATCGCATCGAGATAGGCGGCGACATCCACCGCCATCAGCACGCCGGCCAGTTCGGGCGACCCCATCGCCGATACGATAATCATGTCGCCGCCCATCCAGACGATGGTCCCCGCCGCCGCCGACAGCATCGCGAACAGCAGCCAATGCCCCGGCGTCAGCGACGCGAACCGCCGCGCCACCGGCAGCACCAGCAGTCCGGCCAGCACCCGCGCCACCGGCAGCTCCGGCCACAACCGCAGCACGACGATACAGGCGATAAAGGTAGCAGCGACGATCGGCATATGTTTCCCCTCCGCAACGACATGGGGAGCCGACCACCGGCCGTAAAGATCAGCCGCCGTCGACGACCAGGTCGACCGACGTGCCCCGCCCCTCCGGCGACAGGAACACGGCATAGGCGGCGTTGCCGCGCGTACCGCCCAGCACATGCTGGCCGCCCTCGGCCTGATGCTCCGCCGAATAGCCGCCCTTCGTCGCCCGGGTGTAATACCAGTCGACCATGCGATCGACCGGCTGGGCGATGGTGAAGCTGACCACCCGCATCCGGCAGCCATCGGCATCGGTGCCGGCCGCTTCGGACAGCCGCGCATCGGGGTGGAGGGCAAAGGCGGCTGGCAGGCGGTTGGCCCAGACAGCGCTATAGGCGACCTTCGCCGCGCATTGCCGGTTGCCGGCCTTCTGCACCGCGGCCAGTTCCCCCAGCGTCAGCGCCTCGCGCCCGCCCTTGCACGACGGACAGGCGCCGGGCTTCGGCGCGGATTGCAGCGATTCGGCCTGCGCCCCGCTGCCCGACGCGACGTCGGCGGCGGGGGCGGCGGCGCTGTACGGCTTGTCGGCGGGACGCACCGCGCCATTGCCCGATTGCCCGGTCAGGCTGGGGTCAACCATGATCTGGTCCTGCAACGCCGCCCTCACCGCCGGATCGCCGGCATTGCCGCGCAACAGTTCGGCATCGAGCGCGTCGGTATCGTTCGCGCTCGGCGTGCTGCCTAGGTTACAGGCGGCCAGCAGCGTCAGTGGTAACAGGATCGAAACGGCACGGATCATCGACGACGCACTCCGGTGGGACAGGGCTGCGCGACGCTACGCCCGCCCGGTTAAGATTCCACCGTATCGGAAAAATGCGCCGCCGCCATTGCCCGACGCGGCATCCGGGGCCATGTCCTGTCCCACGTTGAACATCGTCTCGATCCTGATCGGTCTCGTCGCGCTGGTGATCGCCATCCCCGCGCTCATCCCCGTCGTCTCGCTGATGAACTGGATCGCCTTTCCGATCGCGCTGGTCGGGTTCGTAGTGGGTCTGCTGTCGTCGAAGAATACCGGCCGCAACCTCAACCTCGTGATCCTGATCGTCGCGGGTCTCCGCCTGTTCCTGACCGGCGGCCTGATCTAATCTCGATGGACGAGGGGGTGGACCGGCGCGGGCTGGCGTTCGGCATCGGCGCCTATGCGCTGTGGGGGCTGTTGCCGCTCTATTTCCGGCTGCTCGGGCCGATCGACGCGGGGGAGATCGTGGCGCAGCGCGTGCTGTGGTCGGCGCTGCTCGTCGCGATCATCGTCGTCGCGGTCGGGCGCGGCGCCCAGCTGCGCGCGGCCTTTGCCGACCGCCGCGCGCTCGCCAACCTCGTCGCCAGTGCGGCATTCATCGCGATCAACTGGCTGGTCTATGTCTGGGCGGTGCTCCACGGCGAAGTGCTCGCCGCCAGCCTCGCCTATTTCCTGAACCCGCTGCTCAACGTGCTGCTGGGCGTCGTTCTGCTCGGCGAACGCATGAACCGGACGCAGGCGGCGGCGGTGGCGCTGGCCGGGGCGGGGGTGGCGCTGTTCGCCTTCGGATCGTCGTGGATCGCGCTCGGCATCAGCCTCAGCCTCGCGATCAGCTTCGCGCTCTATGGCCTGATCCGCAAGACGGTATCGGTCGGCGCGCTCGAAGGGCTAATGGTGGAGACCACGCTGTTGGCACCCGTCGCGCTCGGTTATCTGCTGTTGCTCAGCACCACCCAGCCGCTGGCATTCGATCAGGGCGCGGGCATGGCCGCATTGCTGGTCGTTGCCGGAGCAGTCACCACCGCGCCGCTGCTGCTCTTTTCCGCCGCCGCGCGCCGGTTGCGGCTGGCGACGATGGGAATGCTGCAGTTCCTTGCGCCCTCGCTGCAGTTCCTGATCGCCATCTTCGTGTTCGGCGAAACGCTGACGCCGGTGCGCACGGGCTGTTTCGCGCTGATCTGGGCCGGCCTTGCCGTCTATGTCGTCGGCGGGCGCAGGCCGGGGCGGCGCGATGCCACCCCGACCCGGGCTTGAGGGCTTAGCGGCAGACCACCTGACCGCGATCGACCGAGCGGCCGAGCAGCGCACCCGCACCGCCGCCGATCAACGTGCCCAGCAGGCTCGACTGGCCGCCGGCAATGACATTGCCCAGCACGCCGCCACCCAGGCCACCGATGATGAGTCCAGTGGTGCCGTCGCTGCGGCGGCAATAATAGCGATTGTCCTGCCCGCGATAGATGCGGTCGTTCCGGGTCAGCCGGCGCGGCTGGTAATAGCGGCCGTCGCGATAGTAACGGTCGGCCCAATAGCGGTTCTGGCCCGGTTCGAACCGGTTGTAGTTATAGTTGCGATAGGCGCGCCAGTCGCGCTGGTCGCGACGCAGGTCGCGCCGGGCATCGTTCACGTCGCGGCGGTATTCGCGCTCGGCACGGCGCACGTCGCGGGGCTGTCGGCATTGCGCAGGTCGCGGCGATAGTCGCGGCGGGCGTCGCGCACTTCGTCGCGATATTCCTGGCGCGGGGTCTGCGCCATCGCGGGGGCGGCGGCGATCGTCGGCAGGGTCACGGCCGCAACCATCGCGGCGAGGATCGGGGTACGCATCATTCTACTCCTGTCCAGAGGATGGGCGGTAGAACGACGCGACCTCGATCGCGGTTGCGTGAACGGAAAACTACTTCCCGTTCATTTTCACGTCAGGCGTATTGCTGACCAGGATAGGCGAACAACAGGTCCGAGTCCTCGCTCGCCTGCAACTGCACTTCACCTTCGAAGGTCAGGCAGTCGCCGGCGGTCCATTTCGTACCGTCGGCCGTTCCATTGCCGGTAACGGGAACGAACCAGCCCTTTACGCCTGCCGGAACTTTGACGCTGCGGTCGCCACCGGTCCAGCGTTCCAGCACGAACTTCGGCCCGTTGACCAGGATCGCGCGGTTCTCCGCGATCTGGCCCGGCGCTTCCGGCGCCACGAACGGCCGCGCGTCCGACACCGCGACGCCATCCTCCAGATGCAGCTCGCGCGGGCGGCCATAATCGTACAACCGGTACGTCGTTTCCGAATTCTGCTGGATCTCGATCAGCGTGATGCCGGCGCCGATCGCATGGACCGTGCCCGACTTGGCATAGAAGAAATCGCCGGCCTTCACCGGCTTCCAGTCCAGCTTCTGCTCGATCGACCCGTCGAGCGCCGCATCGCGCAGCTGCTCGGCGGTCATCGGTTCGAGGGTGCCGAGCGCAATGGTCGAATCGGGCTCGGCCGCCAGCAGCGTCCAGCACTCGTCCTTGCCGCGCGGCAGGCCGCGGGCCTGCGCCTGGCGGTCGTCGGGATGGACCTGCACCGACAGTTTTTCCGAGGTGAAGAGATATTTCACCAGCAGGTCGGGGGTGTCGTCGCCCGGCGTCTTGTACCAGATCTCGCCGACCGGATCGGCATCGGCCGGCTGATCGGCGAAACCGAAGCCGAGGGAATGGCGGCCCCACGGCTTTTCGACGCGGTGCATTTCGAGCTTGGTGACGGGCATGGGATCGCTCCGGATCGTCGTTGAACGGGTCCGCGTGCTCATGCGCGAAAGGGACTGTTCGCGCTACCCCTGTGGCAGTAGAAGCATCGCCAATATGCGTACCGTATCGACCCGCGCGTCTGCGCTCATCCTCGTCGCCATCGCCGGTCTCGGCCTGTCCGCCTGCGCCCGTGGCGGCGGCGGCGCGGGCCGCGACCTGCCCTATGTCGCGCGCGACGTGGGCACGCTCTACACCGCCGCGAAGGACCGGCTCGACCGCCATCAGTACAAGGTCGCGGCGGCATTGTTCGACGAGGTCGAGCGCCAGCACCCCTATTCGGTCTGGGCCCGCCGGGCGCAGCTGATGGGCGCGTTCAGCTATTATCTGGACGCCGACTATACGAAGGCGATCGCCGGTGCGCAGCGTTTCCTGTCGGTCCATCCCGGCAACCGCGACGCGCCTTATGCCTATTATCTGATTGCGCTGAGCTATTACGAGCAGATCAGCGACGTGACCCGCGACCAGAAGATCACGATGCAGGCGATGGACGCGCTGGGCGAACTCTCGCGCCGCTATCCCAATACGCCCTATGCCGCCGATGCCCGGCTGAAGCTCGATCTGGTGCGCGATCACTTGGCCGGCAAGGAAATGGAGATCGGCCGCTTCTATCAGCAGCGCGGGCAATGGCTGGCGGCGTCGATGCGCTTCCGCTCGGTCGTCGATCAGTATCAGACGACCACCCACGCACCCGAGGCGCTGATGCGCCTGACCGAAACCTATCTGGCGCTGGGCGTGCCGGCAGAGGCGAAGAAGTCGGCCGCCGTGCTCGGCGCCAACTATCCGGGCACCGACTGGTATCAGCGCGCCTATGACCTGATCAACGACAAGACGCCCCCGCCGCCCAAGCCGATCCCGGTCAAATACGCCC